>CAYTRH010000001.1:0-73084 GCA_964440155.1 uncultured Thiobacillus sp.
CGACCAACACGGCGGACGCCACCGTCAGTTGAACGTGCACGTGGCTTCGGCCATGACGAAAAAGCCGCCCGAGGGCGGCTTTTTCGTTTCTTGTGGTATTCACCTGATGTTCAGCCGGATGCCTTCTCGTCGGTTGTTTGGGTTTCCACCAACACCAGCGGCTCGACGTCATTAGCTGCCACCACCTTGGGACGGGCGCGACGCCGCGGGTTCGACGGTGGTCCCCATTCGCTGGGCACCAGGCTTTCCGTGGATGCATCCGCCTCGTTGGTGCTGCGGGTTTCCACCAACACCAGCGGCTCCTGCACGGCGTCACGATCCTGCGCCTTGCCGCCACGTCGCCGGCGCGAGCTACGTTCGGCTTGCGGCTCCTCGACGGCGGCGGGCTGCACGGTCTGATCGGGTTCAACTGGTGTGGTGACGGTCTCGACCAGTTGCAGTCCGGCGGCGGCCAGATCCGGCACGGAAAGGGGCAGGGGTTCGGCGGTGGCATCCCGGCCCTGAGCCGGCTCCGGCGTCGGCGGTACGACCGGCGCCATGCTATCCGCCATGGCCGGTGACACACCAGCCTGCTCCGCGGGGGCGGGCGCCATCGCGTCGGCTTTCGGCTGTGTGGCTGCCGCCGGTAGCTCCGGCGGTGCAGCTTCGGTCATCAGCTCGTTGACGGTCTGGTCGGTCACGCTGGCCAAATCGTTACGGCCGTCGGCTCGACGCCCACGGCCACCACGACGACGGCGGCGCGACTCCCGGTCTTCGCCGCCGGGCTCGACCGTCGTTTCCGGCGCAATCTGGGCCGTGGCCTCCACGCTTTCGGTCATCAGCGGCTTGGGTGCCTCCTGCGGGCGTTCGCGGCGTGGCCGTTCGGCGCGCGCTTCCTTGTTCTCGCGTCCATCCCGGGACTCCCGGCCTTCCCTGGGCTCCCGAGTGTCCGGCCGCTCACCGCGCGGGCTGCGCTCGGCGCCTTCGGCGCGGCTCGGTCGGTCACTGCGCGGACGGCGTTGCTCGCCGTTGCGGGATTCGCTGCGTTCCCCGCGGCTTTCGCGCTCACCGCGTGGTTCCCGGTCGCTACGCCCCCGGCGGGCGTCGCGTTCACGCTCCCGCCTTGCCGGCACGGGCGCTGGTGGCGCTTCGGGTTTCGCTTCCTCGACGGGTTGACTGATGCCGCGCAGCCAACCGACGATACGCCCGAACAGGCCGGCCTTCGGGCTTGGGGCAGGCGCCGCCGATGCGGTACCGGTCTGTGTCGGTGCCGGTTGAGTGGGTGTGATGCCTTGCACCACCGGCTGGGCACGCTCAGCCTTGATGGCGCTACCGTTATGCGCTTTGCTCTCCTCTTCGGCCGGCTTCTCCACCATCTTGTAGCTGGGCGCGGATTGATCGCTCTGGTTGAGCTGATCGTGGCGGAAGCGCGCCAGCGTGTAGCGCGGCGTCTCGAAATGCACGTTCGGGATCAGCACGATCTCGACGCGGTGGCGTGCCTCGATGGCCAGAATGTCGTGGCGCTTCTCGTTGAGCAGGAAGGTGGCGACGTCGACCGGCACCTGCAGATGCACCGCGCCGGTGTTGTCCTTCATTGCCTCTTCCTGCAGCATGCGCAGCAAGTGCAACGCGAAGGATTCGGTGCTGCGTACGTGGCCCGTACCGGCGCAACGCGGACAGGTGACGTAGCTGGTCTCGCCCAGACTCGGCTGCAGGCGCTGGCGCGACAGTTCGAGCAGGCCGAAGCGGGATATCTTGCTGGTCTGCACGCGCGCGCGGTCGTGGTGTAGTGCCTCGCGCAGGCGCTCCTCGACTTCACGCTGGTTCTTCTGGTTCTCCATGTCGATGAAATCGATCACGATCAGCCCACCCAGGTCACGCAGGCGCAGTTGGCGCGCCACCTCCTCTGCGGCTTCCAGGTTGGTATTGAGCGCGGTCTGCTCGATGTCACCGCCCTTGGTGGCCTGGGCCGAGTTGACGTCGATGGCGACCAGCGCTTCGGTGTGATCGATGACGATGGCGCCGCCCGAGGGCAGCGTGACCGTACGCGAGTAGGCGCTCTCGATCTGGTGCTCGATCTGGAAACGCGAGAACAGGGGCACCGGATCGGTATACAGCTTGACCCGGTTGGCGTTGGCCGGCATCACGTGCGCCATGAACTGGCGCGCCTGCTCGCACACGTTGGGTTCGTCGATCAGCAGTTCGCCGATGTCCGGCGTGAAGTAGTCGCGGATGGCGCGTATCACCAGGCTGGATTCCTGATAGATCAGGAAAGCGCCCGATTGCGCCTTGGCCGCACCGTCGATGGCGTTCCACAACTGCAACAGGTAGTTGAGATCCCACTGCAACTCCTCGACGCTGCGACCGATGCCCGCGGTGCGGCCGATCAGGCTCATGCCGGCGGGCACCTCGAGTTGCGCCAGCGCGTCGCGTAGTTCGTTGCGTTCCTCACCCTCGATACGCCGCGAAACGCCACCGCCGCGCGGGTTGTTGGGCATCAGCACCAGATAGCGGCCGGCCAGGCTGATCTGATTGGTGAGCGCGGCGCCCTTGTTGCCGCGTTCATCCTTCTCGACCTGGACGACCAGTTCCTGGCCTTCCTTCAACAGATCCTGGATGCGAGCGCGGCCGGATTCACCCTTGTCACTCGCGGGCAGGGAGGCGCGGGCAATCTCCTTGAACGGCAGGAAACCATGACGTTCGGCGCCGTAATTGACGAAGCACGCCTCCAGGGAAGGCTCGACACGCGTGACGACGGCCTTGTAGATGTTGCCCTTGCGTTGTTCCTTGCTGGCGGATTCGATGTCGAGGTCGACCAGCTTCTGACCATCGACAATGGCGACGCGGAGTTCCTCCGCCTGCGTCGCATTGAACAGCATACGTTTCATGTTATACCCCAGCGCTTACGCGCCCCGGGGCGACAAACCCCGCCGCGCGGTGCGGCGGCGATGCGAGGCAGGGGATCAGACGGCGGAGTTGTTCGTGTCGCTGAACGGCTGGTGCATGGTGGTCGGGTTCGTCGTTTCATGTCGCCGGCGGCACACGGCATCGCATGCCAGGGCCGCCGACCGGGTACATGTCCGGGTGCGGGTCGCGCAGTATGAATTGCGTTACCATCGCTGCTTCAAGGGCCTTCCGGCGGCGTCAGGTCCGCGGCACTACGCGTAAGCCTGTGGCATTCCCATCGGAAGGTCGATCGCCGGTGAGCGAGACAACCGGCGCCCAGAATGTTCGGTGCGCCGGCGCGATCCTTGCAGGACCAGCGCGCGTTTGCCGCGCGACACACCATGATCAATGAGCCACGCGAGTATACGGGAATGGATGCGACTGGCAAAGCCGCAGTGAGCAAGGTGACCATAGCCGCCGAGGAGGCCGGCCAGCGTCTGGACAATTTCCTGTTCCGTCGGTTGAAGGGCGTGCCGAAGAGCCGGGTGTACCGCATGCTGCGCGAGGGCGAGGTACGGGTGAGCGGACGGCGCGCCAAGCCGGACTACAAGTTGGGAACGGGCGACGAGGTGCGGATTCCGCCGGCACGGGTGGCCGAAGCTGCGCCGGTGCCGCCGGCGCGCGTCGTGCGGCCCTTGCTGCCACGCGTGCTGTACCGCGACGACAGCTTGTTGGTCATCGACAAGCCGGCTGGGCAGGCGGTGCACGGCGGCAGCGGGATCAGCCTGGGGGTGATCGAACAGTTGCGCCTGGAATTGCCCGAAGCGCGTTATCTGGAACTGGTGCATCGTCTGGACAAGGAGACTTCGGGCGTGCTGTTGCTGGCGCTCAAGCGTTCCGCCCTGGTCGAACTGCATCGCATGTTGCGCGAGGGTGAGACGCGCAAGTTCTACCAGGCCCTGGCGGTGGGCGAGTGGCGCGATGCCGTTCGCCATGTGCGCCTGGCGTTGCACAAGACCACTGGCGAATCCGGGGAGCGCCGTGTCCATGTACATGAGGACGGGCAGCATGCCCATACCGTGTTCCGGCGCCGGCGCGTCATCGATGGCTTCAGCCTGTTGGAAGCCGAACTGAAAACCGGACGCACTCATCAGATTCGCGTGCATCTGGCCGCGCTCGGCAATCCCATCGCCGGCGACGACAAGTATGGCGATTTCGAATTGAATCGCGCGCTCAGGAAGCGCGGCTTGCGGCGCATGTTCCTGCATGCGGCACGCATGGAGCTGAAGCACCCTCTCACCGGCGCGCCGCTGCTGTTGGAAGCGCCGATACCCGACGATCTCGCGGGCTTTCTCGCCACGCTGGAGGCTGGCCATGCAGGATGACGAGGAATTGCGTGCGCGTCTCGAAGCCGAGACCGGCACGCTGACCTGGCCCGAACTGGAAAGGCATTTCGCCCGCGGCGTAGTCATCCGCGTGGCCAAGGGCGTCGACCTGATCGACGTTGCCGAGGCCATGGCACGCGATGACGCGATGCGGGTGGCCAACTGGCTGCACGACGGCGCCATCGCCCGCGCGTCAAGTGAGGAGGCGCAAACCTGGCACGCGTGCCAGACGGCATTGCGGGCGGTGGTGGTGGCACCGTGGGTGCTGGTTCAGCCACATCCCGCACAGGCGGAGGAATGACCCATGCGTGAGGTCGAATTCACGCTCACCGACACGCACGTGGCGCTGTGCGATCTGCTCAAACTTGCCGGTGTGGTTCACAGCGGCGGACAGGGCAAGGCACTGGTGGCGGCCGGCGAGGTGCACGTCGACGGCAGCCGCGAAGGACGCAAAACCGCCAAGATTCGCGCCGGCCAGGTGGTGGCCTGGCGCGACGTGCGCATTCGCGTGCGTGCCGCCACCGTGCCCGATGCGCCGGTCAGCGAATGACGATGGGCGGCAAGTGGATCACGACGGTGGCGTCGCGCGGCACGGCGGGCGGGCCGTAGCGCACCGGGCCGTAATACACACGGCTGTCGTAATACAGCGGAGCGCCGTGGACATAGACCCGTTCGCGCACGACGTGCCGCTCCGGCCATGCGCGCCGGTCGTGGTGCGGGTGCCAGTGCGATTGGGTGTGGCTCCAGTGTGGACCCGGCGGGCCGCGCCATGGGCCGCGATCGTGCGCCATCGCGCCTTGGGCCAGGCCGAGCGCGCCGACCGCCATCAGTCCGGTGAGCATTGATCGAAATGGTTTGCGCATGATCGACTCCTCGTATCCGGAGCGGAAACCGGCACCATGCCGGTCCGCCCTGTTTCCAGGGTATGCGCGATGGGGCCAGGCCAGGGTTTCAAGGCGTTACCAGATGTAACATGCGCGTTCGATGCTCAACGCCGTGGTGCGTGCGCGTCGACACACCTGCCGCATACCGTGTCGATGGCACGCGCGAGCAGCCCCAGGGTAGGGCAAGCGGCTACGCCATGAACGGTTTGGCGTTACCATTGCCGCACGCGTTCGTCCCCTCGATTCCGGAGCCTCCATGATCCACGCACTCGCAGGCAAACCCGCACCCGCCGACCGCCTGACCGACATCGAAGCGCTGTTGCGCGCGTATCAGGACACACCCGACATCAGCCAGCCCGCTCAGCGGGTCGCCTTCGGCACCAGCGGACATCGCGGTAGCGCGTTCAAACGTTCGTTCAACGAGGCGCACATCCTCGCCATAACCCAGGCGATCTGCGAATACCGCAGCGCCCAGGGCATCACCGGACCGTTGTTTCTGGGCAAGGATACGCACGCGTTGTCCACGCCGGCCCAGGTCACGGTGCTGGAGGTGCTGGCTGCCAACGGCGTGGAAACCCGCGTGCAGTCGTTCGACGGCTACACGCCCACGCCGGTCATCTCGCGCGCCATCCTGGCCTACAACCGGGTGCAGGGCGCGCCGCGCGCCGATGGCGTGGTCATCACGCCGTCGCACAATCCGCCCCAGGATGGCGGCATCAAGTACAACCCGCCCAACGGCGGGCCGGCCGATACCGACGTGACCGGCTGGATCGAACAGCGCGCCAACGCGTTGCTGGCCGACGGCAATCGTGAGGTCAAGCGCGTGCCCGCGGCGCAGGCGCTGTCCGCGCCGACCACGCTGCACGAGGATTTCATCGCCGCGTACGTCGCCGACCTCGACGAGGTCATCGACATGGAGGCGATCCGCGCCGCCGGCCTGCGCATCGGTGTCGATCCCCTGGGTGGAGCGGCAGTGGCCTACTGGCAGCCGATTGCGCGCAAGTACGGTCTGGACATCGAGGTGGTGAACACGCGCGTGGATCCGGCGTTCGGGTTCATGACGCTGGATCACGACGGTCAGATCCGCATGGATTGCTCCAGCCCCTATGCCATGGCCGGTCTGGTGGCCTTGAAGGATCGTTTCGACGTCGCCTGGGGCAATGATGCCGACGTCGACCGCCACGGCATCGTCACGCCGTCCATGGGCCTGATGAACCCCAATCACTATCTCGCCGTCGCCATCCATTACCTGCTTACGCATCGGCCGCAATGGCCGGCGCGCGCGGCCGTGGGCAAGACGCTGGTGTCGAGCGGGCTGATCGATCGCGTGGTCGCCAGTCTGGGGCGCGATGTCCTGGAAGTGCCGGTGGGCTTCAAGTGGTTTTCCGCCGGCCTGCTCGATGGCGCCCTGTGCTTCGGCGGCGAGGAGAGCGCCGGCGCGTCGTTCCTGCGACGTGACGGCACGGTCTGGACGACGGACAAGGACGGCATCATTCTTGGCCTGCTCGCGGCCGAGATCACGGCCGTGACCGGCAAGGACCCCGGCGTCTACTATCAGGAACTCGTTGCCCGTCACGGCACGCCGTTCTATGTGCGCATCGATGCGCCGGCGACGCCGGCACAGAAGGCAGCATTCAAGCAACTTACCGGCGAGCGCGTCACGGCCGCCACGTTGGCCGGCGAGCCCATCCTCGCGCGGCTGACGCGCGCGCCCGGTAACGATGCGCCGATCGGCGGGCTGAAGGTGGTGACCGCCAACGGCTGGTTTGCGGCGCGCCCCTCCGGCACCGAGGATGTCTACAAGCTCTATGCCGAGAGCTTCAGGAGTGAGAGCCACTTGCAGGACATCGTGCGCGAGGCGCGCCTGATCGTCGGCGCCGCACTGGCCGGGTAGGGGACGGGTACAGCCATGCGGCCGGTGCGCGGGCTGGCGCGCTGCGCGCTGCTGGCGATCGGCGGCGCATCGGTGGCGGTGCCCGGCCATGCCCATGCCTCCGAACCTTCGGCCACGTCCAGCCCGCCGGCCGCGACGACGGCGACTACCGCTTGGGTCGCCACTGGCCCGCAATACCTGGCACGCGCGCGGGAACTGGAGCGCCGCGGCGACTGGCAGCGGCTGATGCTGCTGGCCTACGAGTGGACCGCGCGTGAGCCCGGTGACGCCCTTGCCTGGTTCGTGCTGGGGCGCGCACTCGGCGCCCGACGTCTGCACGGCGAGGCCATCGCCGCGTATCGCGAGGCTGTGCGCCTCGACCCAAACGACGTGCATGCGCTCATCAATCTGGGCAACCTGTACCGCCAGTCTGGCAGGCCGCTGGAGGCACTCGGCGCGTATCGGGCCGCGCTCGCGCGCAATGCCGGCTTCGAGCCGGCCTGGCACAATCTGGGCATCGTCTACTTCGACGTGAAGGGCGCGCAGGGCGTCATGCTGGCCTTGCAGCGCTTGCAGCTCGAGGATCCGGCGTTGGCCCAAGCGTGGCGCGCGCTGGCGCTGGAGTATGCACGTGTGCAAGACGAACGCATCGCGCGTGCCGCCGTGGCATTGCTGCGCGGTTTGAGCGAGCAGCGCCGCAATCGCATGTTCGACCTGCTGCTGTCCGATTGAGTGCACCGGGCAGACCGCGGCCTGCGACCGGGTGGCGGCACGGTAGAATGATCGCCCTTGCAACGACATGCAGAGTCTTCCATTGCCGCTCACCACGCGCCGCTACGAACTGCTGATCTTCGATTGGGACGGCACCCTGATGGATTCCACCGGCGTCATCGCCGCCTGCATCCAGGCGGCCAGCCGCGACATGGGGCTGCCCGAACCGACGCGCGAGCACGCGAGCCACATCATCGGGCTGGGCCTGCGCCAGGCGCTGCTGACCCTGTTTCCCGATCTGCCGGACGAACAGCACCCGGAACTGGCGGCGCATTACCGTCGCCACTTCCTTGCCCGCGACGCCGAGATCCCGCTGTTCGACGGCGCGTTCCAGTTGATCGACGAGTTGCGCGCGCAGGGTTATCTGCTCGCCGTGGCCACCGGCAAGGCGCGCACGGGCCTGCGGCGGGCGCTCGACCACACCGGGCTGCACGCGCATTTCCATGCGACGCGCACCGCCGATGAGACCTTCTCCAAGCCGCATCCGGCCATGATCCAGGAGTTGCTGGACGAACTGGGCGTGGACAAGGCACGCGCGCTGATGATCGGCGATACCACGCATGACCTGGAGATGGCGCGCAATGCCGGTGTCGCCGCGCTGGCGGTGGCTTACGGCGCGCATCCCGCCGAGCAGTTGGAACGCCTGAATCCACTGGCGGTATGTCGTGAGTTCGGCGAGCTGGCGCGATGGCTGCGCGCGAACGGCTGATCTGCGCCAGCGAAGCGGTCACGGAAGCCGGTCCGGGTGTGCGCTTCACGGTCGAGCAGGACGGCGAGACGGTGCCGGCCTTCGTCATCCGTTTCCACGGTCGCGTCCACGCTTACTTCAATCGTTGCGGCCACGTGCCGGTGGAGCTGGACTGGCAGCCCGGTGAATTCTTTGATTTGACCCGGCTATACTTGATCTGCGCCACCCATGGCGCGCTGTACGACCCGCGCACGGGTGCCTGCATCGAGGGCCGCTGCCGCGGGCAGGGCCTCGTGCCGCTGCCGGTGGTGGAACGCGCGGGTGGGATATTCATCGAGGAAGGTTGATGGCGGAATCCACGCAACAGGAAGGCGAACGCGGCGCACTGGAACGGTTGCTGCTGGCGCATCTCGACGAGCAACGCCGCACCCGTCGCTGGGGCGTGTTCTTCAAGCTGATGGGGTTGTTGTGGCTGTTCGCGTTGATCGGCGTGATCGCCAGTATCGGTGATGGCGGTTTCGTCTCCACCAAGCCGCACACCGCGTTGATCGAGCTGCAAGGGCAGATCGGCGGCCACGACGGCATCACGGCGGACGTGCTCAACGGTGCGCTCAACAGCGCCTTCTCCGACCGCCACACGCGTGCCGTGGTGTTGCGCATCAACAGTCCGGGGGGCAGCCCGGTGCAGGCCGGACAGGTGTATGACGAGATCCGGCGGCTGCGCGAGAAGTACCCCAAGATTCCCTTGTATGCCGTGGTCGATGACGTGTGCGCCTCCGGCGGGTACTACATCGCCGCCGCGGCTGACAAGATCTTCGTCGACAAGGCATCGCTGGTCGGTTCCATCGGTGTGCTGATGGACGGCTTCGGGTTTACCGAGAGCATGAAGAAGCTGGGTGTCGAACGCCGGCTGTTGACCGCCGGTGAGAACAAGGGGTTTCTCGATCCGTTTTCGCCGCTGGAACCGGCGCAGGTCGAACATGCGCGCGCCATGCTGGGCGACATCCACCAGCAGTTCGTGCAGATCGTGCGTCAGGGTCGTGGTGACCGCCTGAAAGAAACGCCCGATCTGTTCAGCGGCCTGATCTGGAGCGGTACGCGCAGCATCGAACTGGGCCTGGCCGATGGCCTGGGTTCGCTCGATTACGTCGCGCGCGAGGTGGTCAAAGTCGAGGACGTGGTCGACTTCACGCCCAAGCAGGGCTTGGCGGAACGTCTGGCGCGCCGCATCGGCACTGGCATCGGCGAAAGCCTGATGCCGTGGTCGCGCGGAACGCTGCATGTGCGCTGAGCCGACTGATGAGCGACTATGTACCTATCGCCTGCGCCGAGCACGAGAAGCTGGAGTACGCTGTGCTGCGCCGGCAACCCCTGCGCCTGCGCTGGCAGGAAGGCGACGACGAGTGCGAAGAGGTCGTGCTGGTGGTCGACGTGGTCACGCGCGATGGCGCGGAATGGCTGCACTATCGCCGGCCCCATGGGGAACTCGCCGAACTGCGCCTGGATCGCTTGATCGCGGCCGTGCCGGTGTGAACGCGCCGCCGCTCTGAGCCGCGGCCGCTCAGGTGCCGACTTCCGCTGGCATTGGTCGCTCGGCAATGCCCAGTGCCGCGAATACCGGCAGCTCCTGACCCAGGAAGACGTGCGCCCGCGTCTCGAGCTCGGCGAGATTGTCCTCCTCAGATTCGATCACCCGGCCGTCGCGTAGTACGCCCTCGCCCTGGGGGGCGAGGATCGACCAGGTGAAACGTGCCAAACTGCCGGCGTCGCCACAGCCGTGTTGCCAGCCGAGCATGAACAATTGCTGAAAGCGGCTGGCTTCGATGCCGCCGCCGGTGACCGGACTGGCGAGAAAGGCGATCTGGCCATCGCTGCGCGCACGGTCGAGCAGATGCGCGTTCAGCCGTCGGCAGTTGCAACGCGCTCCGGCAATGGCGGTGTCCGTCTGTGCCGCCTGTACGTCGCCACGATGCGCCAGCACGATCAGCGCGTGCAGAATCGCGGCCATGTCGAGGCCTGCGGCTGCGCTCAGGGCTTGCTCGATTTCCCCGAGGGAATGCGGCCGGCCGTCGCCGAGATGGTCGAGCAACGGCAGGTAGAGCGGCTCGGCCAGGTCGGCCACACCCAGTGGTCCTTCGATTTCGAGCGCGATGGCCTGACGGGGTCGCGCCAACACCACACGCTCGGCACGCAGCGCTTCCGCCGCCTGCAATGGGGTCAATCGGCGTGCGCCCTTGATCCAGTAGTCCTTGCGAAAAGCCTTGTCGACGCAGAAGTCGCGCGTGTTCTCGCGCAGCGCGACCGAGTCGATCTCCGCCAGCAGGGACTGCTGTGCTTCGCTCAGGTTGATCGCATCGATCCAGTCCAGGTAATGGGCACTGCCGGCGTAATCCAGTTTGGCCCCGGCGAGTTGCTCGGCCACGTCGGCGAAATCCATCGGCGTCCAGTCGCGGTTGAAGTATTCGTGCGCCAGATAGCGGGTATCCCGGCTCATCAGGTCGTGCAGGCGCCGAGTCAGTTCGGGATCGGCATGGAAATGCCGGGCGTCGACCGCCGACAGCCGATCGGCGAACGCCAGCGCCTCGCCGATGCGGCGTGCAGTGCTGGCGCCGGGGCCGCTCATCAGCCGGTAATGCTGGATCAACAGGCGGCGCAGGGGCAGCATGCGCGCCCAGCCGACCAGGGTGTTGTAACTCAGGTAGAGCACGCCGCCCACTTCCAGATGCAGGCGCGCGAACTCGACGATGCGTACGCGCTCCTCCGCCGACACCCAACTCCACACCCCGTGCAGGCCGATGTAATCGAAGCGGGGCAGATCGTCGCGTCGCAGGAAGTCGGCGAACGACTGATCGGTCAGTTCGGTCTGCGCGCCGGCCGCATCGGTCAGCGCCCGCGCGAAACCGGCCTGGGCCGGCAGGAAGTCGTTGCCCCACCAACGAGTGGCGCCGGCGGCCGCATGGATCGCCACGCTCAGCCCTTGGCCGAAGCCGAGCTCGCAGGCGGTGCGCATGGGCGGCGGTGCGATGCCGGCGGCAAGCAGCACCAGGCGCACGCGCAGCGGGTTCAGTTCCCGATAGTAGCCGTAGGTGTAGCCGATATCAGCGACGTAGCCGCCGGTCCAGTCGTTCATCGTGCGATCCCCTATCGAATGCAGTGCCGCCACAGGATCATGCAAGAACTGCCGGCGGCGTCAGTCCGGTGCATCAGGCTGCGCCAAGGCAGCCTACACCATGCCGAGCCGGAACACACCCGAGAGCTACTCGAACAACCCGCTACGCGGCTGGATGGCTGCGTTATGCGGTGCTCGTTCCCGCGCCCGGCTATTGGTATGTCTCGGTCGTGGCACAGGGCATGCACGGCGCGCTCGCCGCACTCGCGCAGCAGCTCGCTCTGGCTTATTTTTCCCGATCGTCAACGACGTCTTGCGTGCCCCGCGCCATCGCTTCAATGTCCGGGCGCGAGGCCATGTTCTGTCCGCCTGGTTCTACTCGAAGAAAGGGCAGGGGATTGCCGCTCATGGCGTCCTGCATGCGTTCGCTGAACAAGCGCTGCTGCTTCACGAACGACTCCAGGCTCTGATCGAGGAAGGTGGTGAACGTCGCCTGCGCGGTGTCGCCATGGCAGCGTATGAAGCGTGCCAGCATGGCGGCGGTAAACAGTGGCGCGCCGCCCGATTCCTGCTCTAGGATGATCTGCAACAGGATGGCGCGGGTGAGGTCTTCCCCGGTCTGTGAGTCGACGACCCGGAACGGGATGGCGTGAATGACCAGCTGTCTCACCTCCGCCAGGGTGACGTAACGGCTCTCCTCCGTGTCATACAGGCGACGGTTGGGGTATTTTTTGATCAGACGTTCACTCGTCATGGTGTTCTCCCCGGACAGGGCGGTGAGCCGCGATCAGCTGATGTACGGTTGCGGTCGGCTCCGGAATGGGCAGTCCTGGCCGAACGGTTCCGGGCGGCCGTTGATGCAGGCATTGCTGGTCACCCGGTACCAGCCCCAGCCCTTGTTCATCATGCCCTCGATGAGCCGGCCGCTGCCGGAGCCGCGTAGACCGCGCTGTCATCGGACATGCGGACGTCTCCCCGAATTGGCACCGCAGTCGATTCTAACGCCATTCATGGCACGCACTCGACACGAGATGTTGCGTTGCACAAGAGTGCTTTCGGGCCACCTCGAACGAAGTGCCGGGCGTCCGCGTGACTGGGTTGCACGCTGCTCGCTCCCTCGCCTATCTCTATCTGTTTAATATGTCTCGGTCACTGCGCTCCGTGCGACGTCCTCTCCAGCCACTCGCCACGGTTTTCCGAAGTACCCCAGGGTTATTTCCCGCTGGCCAAAGACATGGCTCCCAACGATGGGCACGCGGCGAAGCAGGACGAAGCGCCGATGTCGGTGAGACCAGCGATCCGGAACCAGTGGATGGATACGTGAAACCGAACGGTCGTCGCCGGTGATTGGCCAGCGGCCGATGCACGTCTGCCGATGCGTTGACGCGCTTGGCCCATCAATGCGGGCCGGCGGCGCGACGCTTCAGGCTTTGACCTTGGCCAGACCGCGAGCGGCCTGCAGGCACAACATCTTGAAGTCGGTATAGATCAGCGGGTCGAGCGCCGCGCCGTTGCGACCCCGATCGGCATAGATCAGGGCGATCGGGCGGTTGCCCTGGTGCAGGCTCATGGCGAAGAACTCGTTGTCGCCCAGCAGCGGGCGCAGATGCGGGGCGATCATGGGCAGCAGTTTGGCGCGATTGCCGTCGTTGAGCCACACGCCCTGCATCTTGGTCATCAGTTGCGCGAACAGATCCTTGCCGGTCAGCGGGAACTCGAAGTGGCGCAGCGGATCGTCGCTGGCCACGCCCAACGTGAAGCGGGTCTTCACGCGCGCGCCATCGGGCGTCACCATGGCGAACAGGATGCGCGCCAGGCCGAGGCCGGAATGCAGGCCCTTGAGGATCACCGCCGACATTTGATTGATGGTGTAGCTGCCGTCCAGATGGGCCTCGATGTTTTTCAGGCTCTGCTGGAACACCTGTTTGTCCGGCAGCGGACACGCGGCGGCGGGCGCGGGAGTGGCGGACGTCGCCGGTGACGGTTGGGACGCCTGTGTCGCCAGGGGGGTGGTGGCCGGGGCAGGCTCAGGCCGAGCCGGAGCGGGCGCGGATACCGGTTGCTGCGCTGCGGCTTCGTCCTCGTCGTCTTCGTCCGGCGGCCAGGAACCGGGCAACATCGGGCACCAGGCCGCAGCCGGCGGTGTGCTGAGCCAGTCACAGGCACGGGCGACGCGCGCCGCGTTGGCATGCACCGTGGCGATGACGGTCTCCACCGGCGTGTTCTCGACCCCGGCCAGGGCGATGTAATCGGTCACCAGGGCTTCGTCCCACCAGCCGCGTTCGCTGCGTTCGGCGATGTCGATACAGGCGCTGACGATGCACTGGCGCGGCCGCTCGCCGTTCGCCATGACCAACAGCTCACGCGATGTGGCGGGAAGCTGCCAGTCGGTCAGTACGGCAGGGCGCAACGTGTCCAGTGTCGTACCCAGGACGGCCTGATCGGCGGCGATCGCACCCATGCGGCGACGCGCGCGATACCAACGCGGCGCAAGTTCCGGTACGCGCAACAGCAGCAGGTACTCCGGCAGGTAATGCAGCAGTGCCGCCACCTGCACTTCTTCGGCATGTACATCGGCGTGCAGTACGGCGAAATCACGTGCCTGCCAGGCGGCATGCTGGGCGCGGCGCGTCAGCGCATGCAGCTTGCGCAGGAGGTAGGGGTCACGCGCGGCCGGCGTATCCTCCAACACCGGCAGCCGGCGCGCCGCGTCGATATAGGCGCCGATGCCGTGCATCATCAGGCCGTGCTCCACCGTCGTCACTTCCGTGCCGTAGCGCTCGCCGACCTTCCTGTTGATGGTGTACAGCAACTGGTAACTGGCCAGCGGGTCGGCCAGCACCTCGGTCGCCAACTGGCGGGCGGTGATAGCCTCGCGCCGATCGCTCATGCCGACGACCGCCGTCCGGGTGCGCCGGAACATCGGCAGTTCGCCCGGTTGCAGCCGTTCGATCCAATCGGTCACGTCGGCATCCTCCAGATCAGCAGACGGGCACCGGACAGATCGCCGAGTTCGACCACCTCATGCGGCGCGGCATCGGGTACCGTGAAGCTGTTGCTGACCAGCAGGCTGCCCGGACGCATCTCGGCGTTGGCTTTGTGCCATAGGCGCGGCATGGCGGCGGGGGACAGGTAGGCATATACCACGTCGGCCTGGCCGAGATCTGTGTGCCACAGGTCGGCGAGCCGGATTTCGGCGCGGCCGGCGAGGCGCAGTTTGGCCAGCAACCAGTTCAACGGGGCGGACTCGACCCCCACCAGCCGGACATCCGGGCGCAGTCGGGCCACGCGCGCCAGCGGCCCGCCCAGACCGCAACCGAGGTCGATCAGGGTGCTTTCGGCCGGCAGCCGCTGCGCGAGCGCCTCGGCGGCGCGCGCGCTGGACAGATACAAAGGCACGCGATGACGGATGGCACCCAACGAGGTCAGAGCCAGAAGCACAAAGCCGGCCAGGAACCAGTCGGGGTCCAAGTCGGCGTGCGTGGCCAGCCACAACGCCGGCACGAACAGCAGGTTGATCGCCAGCCACCACACCGGCAACCGCCACCATGCGGCCAACGTCGCGGCGCTGACGCCGATGCCCAAGGCCAGCAGCCAGGCGGGCAGGGTGAGGCCGGCGCCAACCATGGCCAGAGCCAGCCCGATGCCGGGCAGATGCGCCAGCAGCGCGCCCAACGCCGGGTGGGACGTGAAGCGCTGGGGGCGCAGGACTTCAGCGGCGCACATCCAGCTTCTCCGCCACCGCCTGGGCGGAATCGGCGTCGAACTGGCGACCCTCGCGCATGATGGCGTCCTCCGCCTGACGGTTCATCACGATGATGGAAATGCGCCGATTGACCGGTGCCGACGGATTGTCGTGATCGAACGGAATGGCCGAAGCCAGACCGACCACACGCAGCACCTTGCCTTCCTCCAGACCACCCGCGACCAGTTCCCGCCGTGACGCGTTGGCGCGGTCGGCCGACAACTCCCAGTTGCTGTAGCCGCGTTCGCCGCCGATGAACGGCACCGCGTCGGTATGGCCGGACAGGCTGATACGGTAGGGCACTTCATTCAAGGTCTTGCCGATCTCGCGCAGGATCTCGCGGGTGTAGGGTTTCATCACCGCGCCGCCGGAATCGAACATGGGGCGGTTCTGTTCGTCGACGATCTGGATGCGCAGCCCTTCGGTGGTGATGTCGATCTTGAGCTGGTTCTTGAACTGGGCCATGTTGGGGTTGCTGGCGATGGCGCGGTCCAGCTTCTCCTTGAGGTCGGACAGGCGCGCGGCGTCCTGACGCGCCTCGGCCGCTTTCTGTTCGTCGCTCTTCTCCACCTCGCCGCGTTTGACCTGACCGGTTCGGCGCGTCAGATCCTCGCCGCCGCCCTTGATGAGACTGGTGGCGTCGCCGGCGCCTTCGCCACCGAGCAGGGCGACCTTGAGCGGCGTGTTGAAGTGGTCGGCGATGCCCTGCAACGTCGCCTTGGTGGCGGAGCCGAGCAGCCACATCAACAGGAAGAATGCCATCATCGCGGTGACGAAGTCCGCATAGGCGATCTTCCAGGCGCCGCCGTGCGCGCCGCCGGCCACTTTCTTGATGCGTTTGATGACGATCGGGCGTTGTGAATCATCAGCCATCGCGGGTCTCCCGGTTGTGTGCCTTCAGGCCGTCGCTCACTTGCCCTTGCGCTGCTTGATGTCCTCTTCCAACTCGCGGAAGCTGGGACGTTCGTTGGCGTACAGCACCTTGCGTCCGAATTCCACGCTGACCTGCGGCGCGAAGCCATTGAGCGAGGCCAGCAGCACCACCTTGACGGTCTGCAACACCTTGGTGGACTCGTTGGCCTTGGTCTCCAGCACGCTGGCCAGCGGCGCCATGAAGCCGTAGGACAGCAGGATGCCGAGGAAGGCACCGACCAGAGCCTTGGCGATCAGACCGCCCAACTCAGGCGGCGGCAGATGCAGTGAGCCCATGGTGATCACCACGCCCATCACCGCGGCGACGATGCCGAACGCCGGCAGCGCGTCGGACATCTTGGCGACCGCGTGCGAGACGTGCATCTCCTCCTGGTTGTGGGTCTCGATCTCGCTGTCCATCAGGCTCTCGATCTCCATGGCGTTGAGATTGCCGCCCACCATCATGCGCAGATAGTCGGTGATGAACTCGACCAGGTGATGGTTGGCGGTGATGGTCGGGTATTTGGAAAAAATGGCGCTCTTGTCCGGCTCTTCGACGTCGTTCTCCAGCGCCATCAGGCCCTCCTTGCGCGCCTTGGCCAACAGTTCGAACAACAGGCCGAGCAGCTCCATGTAAAAGGTCTTGGTGTACTGCGAGCCCTTGAAACAACTGGCCAGGCCGGAGAGCGTGTGCTTGAGCGCGTGCGCGTTGTTGGCGGCGATGAAGG
Source organism: uncultured Thiobacillus sp. (assembly GCA_964440155.1). Taxonomy (GTDB): domain Bacteria; phylum Pseudomonadota; class Gammaproteobacteria; order Burkholderiales; family Thiobacillaceae; genus PFJX01. The sequence continues at coordinate 16,961 of CAYTRH010000001.1, forward strand.
CGCCCAGCGCGCCACCGAAGATCATGATGAATTTGGTGGGCTGGATCAGTGCCGCGATGGGCCCGCCGATGGCGACATAGGCGCCGAAGATGCAGCCGAGGGCGACGACCCAGCCGATGATCACGAACATGCTCAGGTTCTCCTAGTCGATCGATTCTTGTCGCAGCATACGCCGAACCGGGCCGAACGTGCGCCGGTGCGCGGTGCACGGACCATGCGCGTGCAGGGCCGCGAGATGCTCCGCGGTGGGATAGCCGGCGTGCCGATCGAAACCGTACGCCGGGTGGATATCGGCGAGGCGGCGCATTTCTTTATCCCGCTCCGTCTTGGCCAGGATGGAGGCGGCACTGATGCAAGGCTCGCTGACGTCGCCGCGCACGATGGCGCGTGACGCGATGGGCAGATCGGGACACCGGTTGCCGTCCACCAGCGCGAGCGTCGCCTGCGGCCGCAGTCCGAGCACGGCGCGGCGCATGGCCAGCATGGTCGCGCCGAGAATGTTGAGGGCTTCGATCTCCGCCACACTGGCGCTGGCGACGTGCCAGGCTAGGGCGTGCGCGCGGATCGCATCGGCCAGGCGCACGCGGTTGGCGGCAGCCAGCTTTTTGGAATCCTTGAGGCCAGGAATGGGTCTTGCCGGATCCAGGATCACCGCAGCGGCGTACACGGGTCCGGCCAGCGGCCCGCGCCCCGCCTCGTCGACCCCGCAGATCAGCGCCGTCTCAGCCATCGTCGTCATGACAACGTCAGGCCAGGAACGGGCGCAAGGCGCGGGCGATCAGCGCCGGCGTGTCACGCTTCAATCGCGCCCGCTGGGTGCGAAACATGCGGGTCTGCCGGGCTGCCGCTTCCGGATCGGCCAGCAGCCGATGCACAGCCTCGGCCAGCGCATGGGGCTCGGCCTGATGCTGGATCAGCTCCGGCACGACGGCATCGCCGGCCAGGATATTGGGCAGCCCGATCCAGGGCAGCAGCGCCTGCCGCCGCATGATCTGCCAGGTCAGCCAGGGCACGCGATAGGTGATGACGTGCGGACAGTCCAGCAGCAGGGCTTCGAGCGTGGCCGTTCCTGAAGCGATCAACGCAGCGTCGGCAGCTTGCAGCGCATCGTGCGCATGGCCGTAGAGCATGCGGACCGGCAGTTGCGTGGCGCCCTGCTCATGCAGTTGGCGTTCGAAACGCATACGCGTAGCACGGTTGACCAGCGGAATCAGGAAACGCACCTGCGGTCGTTGCTCGACCAGTTGCCGCGCTGCGGCGATACATAGCGTGCCGAGCGATTCCAGTTCGCTCATGCGGCTGCCGGGCATCAGCACCACGTATTCGCCGTCCGCCGTCAGGCCGAGGCGTTCGCGCGCACGCGCGCGGTTCGGCTCGGGCAGCGCGTGCGCCAGCGGGTGGCCGACGTAAGTGGCCGGAATGCCGGCGCGCTGATAGATCTCCTCCTCGAACGGGAAGATCAGCAAAGTGTGATCGGCAGCGCGCCGTACTTTCTCGATGCGGCGCGGCCGCCATGCCCATACCGACGGACTGACGAAGTGGGCCGTGGCGATGCCGGCACGCCTGAGATCGCGTTCCAGCGCGAGATTGAAATCCGGCGCGTCGATGCCGATGAACAGGTGCGGCGGCCGTGCCAGCAGTTCCCTGCGCAGGTCCCGGCGTATGGCCAGAATGCGGCGCAGGCTGCCCAGCGCCTCGACATAACCGCGCACCGACAGCGCATCCAGGTCGTGCAGCGAACGCGCACCGGCGGCCTGCATGCGCGGCCCGGCAATGCCGTAGAAGCCGTCGGCCAGCCCGGCGTGCTTGAGCGCGTCGATGAGCAAACCGCCCAGCAGATCGCCGGATGCCTCGCCGGCGACCACGGCGACCAGACGCGCCATGTCGGTAGGCAAGCCGATCCCCCCCTGGCGCACCATGAGCGGTCAGCGCAGGATGCCGCGTCCGGGTGTCGCCAGAAACTCGACCAGGGGCTGCAATTCCGGCCGCTGTCGCGCCTCGTCGGCGATATGGGTACGGGCATCGGCCAAGCCGAGCCCGGACTTGTACAGGGTCTTGTAGGCACGCTTCACGGCGGCTATGGCTTCGGCATCGAAGCCGCGGCGTTTCAGGCCCTCGGCATTGATGCCATGCGGGCTGGCGGGATTGCCCGCAACCATGACGTAGGGCGGTACGTCCTGACGGATCACCGAAGCGATGCCGGTGATCACGTGCGCGCCGATGCGGCAGAACTGGTGCACGCCGGTGAAACCGCCGAGGATGGCGTGATCCTGTACCACCACATGACCCGCCAGCGAGGCGTTGTTGGCGAAAATGGTGTGGTTGCCGATGACGCAATCATGCGCCACATGCACATAGGCCATGATCCAGTTGTCGTCGCCGATGCGGGTCACCCCCTTGTCCTGCACGGTGCCGGTGTTGAAGGTGCAGAACTCGCGTATGACGTTGCCATCACCGATCTCCAGCCGGGTCGGTTCGCCGGCGTACTTCTTGTCCTGCGGCTGCTCGCCCAGCGAGGCGAACTGGAAGATGCGGTTGCCGCGACCGATCCGGGTATGGCCGGTGATGACCACGTGCGGCCCCACCTCGGTATCCGCGTCGATCTCCACATGTTCGCCGATCACGCTGTAGGCGCCGATGCGCACGTTCGCACCAAGGCGCGCGCCGTCCGCCACCAGCGCCGTCGGGTGCACCAAGGCGGTGGGATCGATGGCAGTCATCGCGTCAGTCGAGCTGCTTGAGCGTGCACATCAGTTCCGCCTCGCACGCCAGTTGGCCATCGACGGTGGCCTTGGCGGCGAACTTCCAGATGCCGCGCGTGCAACGCAGGATGCGCGCTTCCATGCGCACCTGGTCGCCGGGAACCACGGGCCGCTTGAAACGCGCCGCGTCGATACCGACGAAGTAGATCACGCTGTTTTCCGTCACATCGCGTCCGTCACTCTTGAACGCCAGCAGCCCCGCGGTCTGCGCCAAGGCCTCGATCAACAATACGCCCGGCATGACCGGGTGATTGGGGAAATGGCCCGGAAAGTGTGGTTCGTTCATGCTGACGTTCTTGATGGCGACGATGTGCTCCTTGGGCGTCATTTCCAGCACCCGGTCCACCAGCAGGAACGGGTAGCGGTGCGGCAGATGCCGCATGATCTGTGCGATGTCCATGGTCATTTTTCAGCGGGTTCGATTGGTTGGGACGCGTTCTTTATAAACGACTCCAAGTTCTTGATGCGTTGCGCAAGGCTGTCCAGATGGCGGACGTGAGCGGCATTGCGCAGCCAGTCGCGATGCGGCATGAGCGGCAGCACGGAAGTGTAGGTTCCCGGTTCGCGAATGTCCTTGGCCACCAGACTGCCACCGGACACGATCACCCGGTCGCAGATCTCGATGTGGCCGACGATCATGGCCGCGCCGCCGATCTGACAGTAGGCGCCGATACGCGTGCTGCCGGCGATGCCCGCACAGCCGGCGATGGCGGTGTGCCGACCGATGCGGCAGTTGTGCGCGATCTGGATGAGGTTGTCGAGTTTGACGCCGTCCTCGATGACGGTGTCGTCCAGGGCACCGCGGTCTATCGTGGTGTTGGCACCGACCTCCACGTCGTTGCCGACGACCACACGCCCGATCTGGGGCACCTTGACCCAATGATCGCCGTCCCACGCCAGGCCGAAGCCGTCGGCGCCGATGACGCAGCCGGGATGCAGCACCACGCGGTCACCCAGGATACAACCGTGTTGCACCGTGCTGCGCGTGTGCAGCAGACAATCCTGACCGATGCGCGCACCGGCTCCGATCACGGCCAGTGCGCCGATCCGGCTGCGCGCACCGATCACCGCACCCGGGCCGATCACGGCGCCGGCGTCGATTTGCACGTCCGGACCGATGAAGGCGTCTTCCGCCACCATTGCGCCGGCATGGATGCCCTCGCCACGAACCGCTGCATCGTCGTGCAACAGCGCCGCCGCACGCGCGAACGCGGCGTGCGGGTTGGGCACCGCCAGACAGGCCTGCGGTAGCGCCTCCGCCAGCGCCTCGGGCACGATCAGCGCACCGGCATGAGACGCCCTGGCCTGCGCCAGATACTTGGCGGAAGTCAGGAAGCCGAGCTGATCGGGGCGGGCGCGCTCCAACGAGGCGACGCTGGTCAGGACGAGATGCGCGTCACCGCGCAGGTGTCCGCCCAGGTGCGCGTGCAACTCACCGAGCGTGCGGGCGGTCATGCGCCGTCGTCGACGAAGCGATTCGGACTGCCGGCTGGCATGGGCGACATCAGCGTTCCAGAGCCTTCAGTACCCGGTCGGTGATGTCTACGCGGGTACTGGCGTACACCACGTTCTCCAGGATCAGGTCGAACTTCTCCCGCTCGGCGATCTCCATGATGGCCTTGCGTGCGCGGTCCTGAACCACGGCGAACTCTTCGTTCTTGCGCTGATTGAGGTCTTCACGGAACTCGCGCTGCGCGTGTTGCAAATTGCGGCTCAGCGTGGTCAGTTCATTCTGCCGCTTGATCCGCTCGGGTTCGGCCAGGGTCAGTCCTTCCTTCTCCAGGAACGCCTGCAGGTCACGCGCCTGCCGGATGATGCGCTCGATCTCCTGTTCACGCGCCTGGAACTCCCGTTCCAGCTTTTTCTGCGCGTTCACGGCCAGGCGCGATTCACGAAACACCTTTTCAGTGTTGACGAAACCGATCTTGAGGTTGGTGTTGGCGTATGCGCTGCCGCCAACGAACAACAGCAGACACAACAGCAAAAGACGCTTCAAGGCGGGACTCCTTCGAATCAGAACACGTTGCCGAGTTGGAACTGGAACGACTGGGTTTCGTCGTCGCTGCTGTGCCGGAACGGTTTGGCAACGGACAGCTTGATCGGGCCCATCGGCGAATACCAGGTAACCGCCAGACCAGTCGAATAGCGCATGTCGGCAAACGAGAATTTGCTGAAACGTCCGGCGAAATCGTCACCGCCGTACACCATACCCATATCCACGAAGGCGCTCAGGCGCACCGAACGGTCATTGGCCATGCCCGGGAACGGGAACAGCACCTCGGCATTGCCGACCAGGCGTTTGTCGCCGCCGATGGCAAAATTCTCGTTGTTGGCGTTCTTGGCCTTGGGACCCAGTGCGCCGGATTCGAAACCACGCACCGAGCCGATACCGCCGACATAGAAATTGCGGAACAGCGGCATGCTCTTGCCGCCGTAGCCACCGCCATAGCCGATTTCACCGTTCAGCATCAGGCTGATGTTACGGGTGAGCGGCTTGAGCCACTGGTGCTGGTAGCTGAGCTTGTAGTACTTGAAGTCGCCGAGCGGCGTGCCCACCTCGGCGAACGCGCGCTGGTACATGCCTTTGGTGGGGTACAGCAGACTGTCACGGGAATCACGCGCCCAGCCGGACTCGAAACGCAGCGTGTCGGTGGTGACGCCGGAGTTATTGCCGCCATAGTCGTTGGCGAACTTCTTGTAGACATCGGGCGCGGTGCTGCGCAGGTCGAGTTTGATCCGTTCCGCGGCCAGACCGAAGTTGACGGTGTCCAATTCACTGATCGGCACCCCCAGACGCATGCCCAGACCGGCGGTCGAGGTGCTGTAATCGGCGACGCTGCTGAGTCGGGAGGTATCGACGTTGCGCATGTAGACGTCATAGCCCAGGCTGATGCCGTCCGGGGTGAAGTAGGGGTTGGTGAACGACAGCGCATACACCGAGTTGATCCGGCCGCTGTTGATCTGCGCGGACAGGCGGTTGCCGGTGCCGAACAGGTTGTTCTGCGCGATCGACCCGGACAGCACCAGCCCTTCCGAGCTGGAAAAGCCGGCGCCGAGCAGGATGTTGCCGGTGGGTTGCTCGACCACGTCGACGTTGACGTCGACCTGGTCGGTGGCGCCGGGCACCGGCGGCGTCTCGATGTTGACTTCCTTGAAATAGCCCAGCCGTTCGACGCGCACACGCGAACGGTTGATCTTGTCCGCGGCATACCAGGCGCCTTCCATCTGGCGCATCTCCCGTCGGATCACCTCGTCCTTGGTGCGGGTGTTGCCGGCCACGTTGATGCGGCGCACGTAGACCTTGCGTCCCGGATCGACCAGGAAGGTGAAGGCTGCGCTGCGCTGTTCCTTGTCGATCTCAGGCGCGGCGTTGACGTTGGCGAAGGCGTAACCCTCGTTGCCTAGGCGGTCACCGATGGCCTTGGTCGACTCGTTCAGCCGCTCGCGCGAAAACACGTCACCGACCTTGAGGCTGACCAGCTTTTGCAGTTCTTCCTCGGCCACCGGCATGTCGCCGGCGAACTTGTAGTCGGAGACCGTGTAACGCTCGCCTTCGCGGATGTTGATGGTGATGTAGATGTCTTTCTTGTCGGGTGTGATCGATACCTGGGTCGACTCGATGTCGAACTCCAGATAACCCTGATTCAGGTAATGCGAGCGCAAGGTCTCCAGATCGCCCGCCAGTTTCTGCCGGGAATACTGGTCGTTCTTGGTCCACCATGACATCATGCCGGTGGTACCCTGGTTGAACAGCTTGAGCAGATCCTTTTCCTTGAACACCGTGGCGCCGACGATGCTGATCGCGCGAATCTTGGCGACCGGCCCCTCGGTGACCTCGAAACGCACAGCGACGCGGTTGCGCTCCAGCGGAGTGGTGATGGCCTTGACCTCGACCGCGTACATGCCGCGGTTGTAGTACTGGCGCTTGAGTTCCTGCTCGGCCTTGTCCAGCAGCGACTTGTCGAGGATGCGCCCATCGGCCAGGCCCAACTGCTTGAGACCGGCCTTCATGTCATCCTTGGAAAACTCCTTCATGCCGGTGAACTCGACGCTGGCTATGGCCGGTCGCTCGTCCACGGTGACGATCAACACATCGCCCAGCACTTCCAGGCGGACATCCTTGAAGAAGCCGGTGGCGTATAAAGCGCGGATGGCTTCCGAAGCGCGCTGCTGCGTCAGGGTCTCGCCGACCTTGATCGGCAGGTAGCTGAACACGGTGCCGGCTTCCGTACGCTGGATGCCTTCCACGCGGATGTCGCGAATCTCGAACGGCTGGAAGGCCTGCGCCTGCGACGCAAACAGGGCCAGGGCGAGCAGGCTGGGACGGAACACGGGCATGGCGGGGAGGTTATCCGACGAAGAGTCGCTGGAGATCGTTGTAAATGGCAAAGAACATCAGGAGTCCGAGCAGGAAGATGCCGATCTTCTGGCCGATGATCTGGGCGCGCTCGGAAACCGGCCTGCCGGTCAAAAATTCCGCGAGATAATACAGCAAGTGCCCACCATCCAGTAACGGCACGGGCAACAGGTTGATCACACCCAGGCTGACGCTGACCAGGGCAAGGAAGGCGACGAATGCGGCCAGACCGATCTGCGCCGATTGTCCGGCGTAATCGGCGATGGTGATGGGCCCGGACAGATTCTTCAGCGACGCCTGCCCGAGCACCATGCGGCCGAGCATCTCCAGACTGAACACTGACAGTTCCCAGGTACGTGTCAGCGCGCGGTAGCCCGAGTCGAGCATGTCGTAACGGGCGACGCCGTGCAGATCCTCCAGCAGGGCAGCGTCGATGTGCGGCGCGGCGCCAATGCGACCGATGTCCTGGCCGCGCTCATGCGCGACTTCGGGTGTAACCCGTACGAACAGCCGCACGCCGTCGCGCTCGATGATGACATCGAGCGGGCGGCCGGGCGCCGCGCGCACAATCTTGACCACGTCGTCCCAAAGTTTCGGCTCGATCCCATCGAGGGCGAGGATGCGATCACCGCTGTGCAGACCCGCGCGGCTGGCCGCGCCGGAGGGGGTCAGATCGCCCAGCACCGGCTCCAGCGGCGGCAGATAGCGCACCAGGCCGTACGCGCGCAGCGGGTTGCGTTCGAACTCTTCGTCACGTTGTGGGAGCTCCAGCGTCGGCGTGGCGAGGTGACCGCGCACGTTCTGCACTTCCAGGCGCAGCGGTGTACCGGCGATGCCGTGCCGCAGTGTCAGCCAGTGCACGTCCTGCCAGCTTTCCACGACCTCCCCATTGATCGACAGCACGCGGTCGCCCGCCTGAATACCGGCTTGTGCCGCTGGCGTGCCCTCGGGCGGCTCACCCAGCACCGGCTTGAGGATGGGCACGCCGGTCAGGAACAGACCCCAGAACAGCAGGATGGCGAGCAGGAAATTGGCCAGCGGGCCCGCCGCCACGATCGCGGCGCGGGCACCCAGCGGTTTGCGATTGAACGCCTGGTCGAGCTGGTCCGGAGGTACCGGCGCTTCACGCTCATCCAGCATCTTGACGTAGCCTCCCAGCGGTATCGCCGACAGTGCCCATTCCGTGCCATGGCGGTCGACGCGACGCGCGATGACCTTGCCGAAACCGACGGAGAAGCGAAGCACCCGCACACCGGCGCGGCGGGCGACGACATAGTGGCCGAGCTCGTGGAACACGATGAGCACGGCCAGCGTGAACAGGAAGGCGAGCAGGGTGGTCATGCCGATTTCAGGCGGCGACGCGCGCGATGAGTTCCCGCGCCAGATGACGCGCCTCGGCGTCAGCCTCTTGCAGATCGTCGAGGCCGTCGGCAGCCAGCCCGGAAAGCCGATCGAGCACCCCTTCAAGCGTCGTGGCGATGCCGGGGTAGCTCAGGCGATGGTCGAGGAAGGCGGCGACCGCTTCCTCGTTGGCGGCATTGAGCACGGCGGGTGCGGCGCCACCGGTGCGCAACGCCTCATAGGCCAGGCCGAGACAGGGAAAGCGGCGCAGATCCGGTGCCTCGAAGGTCAGCGTGCCGGTGCGCGCCAGATCCAGCCAGGGCACACCTGCGTCGACACGTTCGGGGTAGGCCAGGGCATGCGCGATCGGCGTGCGCATGTCGGGATGCGACAACTGTGCCAGCACCGACCCGTCGTGATACTCCACCATGCTGTGGATGATGCTCTGCGGGTGGATCACCACGTCGATCTGCTCCGGACGCGCGTCGAACAGCCAGCGTGCCTCGATCACTTCCAGTCCCTTGTTCATCATGGTGGCGGAATCCACCGAGATCTTGCGTCCCATGACCCAGTTGGGGTGTGCCACCGCCTCCTCGGGGGTGACCGCCGCCAGCGTCTCGACCGGGCGAGCGCGGAACGGGCCGCCGGACGCGGTGAGCAGTATGCGGCGCACGCCTGCGGGCAGACCGCCACGCCCAGGTGGCGGGTCCACGGTGCTCGGAGTCGGTGCGGGCATGCACTGAAACACGGCGTTGTGCTCGCTGTCGATCGGCAGGAGCGTGGCGCCATGGTCGCGTACCGCATCCATGAAAAAGCGCCCGGCCATGACCAGGGTTTCCTTGTTCGCCAGCAGCACCCGCTTGCCGGCACGCGCCGCAGCCAGTGCCGGACGCAGACCGGCGGCACCGACGATGGCCGCCATGACGCTATCCACTTCCGGCAGACTGGCGACGGTTTCCAGCGCTTGGGGACCCGCCAGCACCTCGACATCGATGTCGGCAAGCAGGGCGCGCAGCGCTTCGGCGCGGTCCTCGGTCAGCACTACGGCATAGCGCGGGCGGAAACGGCGGCACTGCTCGGCAAGGCGTTCGATCTGATGCTGCCCGCTGAGGGCGACGACGCGAAAGCGCTGCGGGTGGCGGGCCACGACGTCGAGGGTGTTGACGCCGATGGTGCCCGTGGCACCGAGTATGGTCAGGTTGCGTACGCTCATGTCCATCCCATCCATTGCAGCCCCATCCAAAGCAACATGGCTGCCGGCAGCACGGCAGTCAGGCTGTCGACGCGGTCGAGTACGCCACCATGGCCGGGCAACAGGCTGCCGCTATCCTTGACGCCCGCCTGACGCTTCAACACGCTCTCCCACAGGTCGCCCAGCACCGACAGGGCAAGCAGCAGCCACGCGGACCCCAGAGCCAGGAGCAACGCCAATACGCCACGCTCCGACACGCCGAGCAGATATACCGCGGCAGCGTAAACGGACACCGCGAGCCACGCGCCGAACAGGCCTTCTAGCGTCTTGCCCGGGCTGATGGCCGGGGCGAGTTTGCGCCGGCCATAGCGCCGTCCGGCGAAATACGCGGCGCTGTCGGCGATGGCCACCAGACCGACCAGGGCGAGCAGGCCATGGGCCGTTGCGGCGCGCAGTTCGATCAGAGCCACCAGTGCAGGCGTCAGCACCAACAGCCCGATGAGCAGATGTGTCGGAGTGCCAGGTATGCGGATGCCACGCGCCATCAGCCAAGGTGATACCAGCCAGAACGTCAACGCCGCGGCATGAGGCCAGACCATGGCGGGTGCGGCCAGGCCGAGCCCGATGCCGAGGGCGACGACCAGGCCGCCGAACGACACCCCGGCCAGCGCGGTCAAGCCGGCCAGTTTGGCCCATTCCCACGCGGCGAGCCCGGTGACGCCGGCGGCGAGTGCAACCCACACCGGTGTCGGCGCGAAGTAGAGCGCGAGCACGAAGGCCGTGATCAGAGGGAGCGCGGTGGCGACCCGCGTGCGAGTGGGGTTGGCCGCCATCGGCGAACGATCAGCGCTTGTCCAATTGCTCGCTGGTACGCCCGAAGCGCCGCTCGCGTCGCTGGTAGGACTGAATCGCCAGCTCCAGTTGCTTACCGTCGAAATCCGGCCATAGCACGTCGGTGAAATACAGCTCGGAGTAGGCCAGTTGCCACAGCAGAAAGTTGCTGATGCGTTGCTCGCCCCCGGTGCGGATGAACAGGTCCGGCTCGGGTGCATAGGCCATGGACAGATAGGGGGCCAGCGTTTCCTCATCGGGTTCACCACCGGCGGGATGGTCCGCCAGCCAGTGCTTGAAGGCATTGAGGATGTCCCAGCGACCACCGTAGTTGGCACAGACGGTGAGCGTCAGGCGCGCATTGCCGTCGGTGCGCTTTTCACCCCGCTCGATCAGGTCGCGCAAATGGGTGTCGAAGCGCGACAGGTCGCCGACCACCTTCAGGCGCACGCCATTGCGGTGCAGCTTGCCCACCTCCCGCTCCAGCGCGTGTACGAACAGTTCCATCAGGCGGCTGACCTCGTCCTGCGGACGCCGCCAGTTTTCCGAACTGAACGCGAACAGGGTCAGATATTCGACGCCCTGATGAATACAGGCCTCGACGATGTCGCGCACCCGCTCCACGCCCTGGGCATGGCCGGCGACCCGCGGCAACAGGCGTTTCTTCGCCCAGCGGCCGTTGCCATCCATGATGATGGCGATATGCCGTGGCACCGCCGAGATGGCGGGTACGTCCAGGGTCGAGCTGAAGAATTTCTTGATCATCGTGGCTGCGGGTGACGGCGCGGTCTTAGTCTAACCGGGTTTCGAAGCCGGTTCGGCGCCGCGGACTCACACCGCCATCAAATCCTTCTCCTTCTCGGCCGTCAGCTTGTCCACCTCGGCGATGTAACGGTCGGTGAGTTTCTGGATGTCATCCTGCGCGCGCCGTTCTTCGTCCTCGCCGATCTCCTTGTTCTTCAGCGCGTCCTTGAGATGGGTGATGGCATCCCGTCGGATGTTGCGCACGGCCACCTTGCCGTTCTCTGCCTCGCCCCGCACCAGCTTGACCAGTTCCCGACGCCGTTCCTCGGTGAGCGGCGGCATGGGCACCCGGATGATGTCGCCCATCGCGGCGGGATTGAGGCCCAGATCGGCATCGCGTATGGCTTTCTCCACCTTGGACACCATGTTCTTTTCCCATGGCTGCACACCCAGGGTGTGCGCGTCGATGACGGAGATGTTGGCCACCTGCCCGACGGGGGTGGGATTACCGTAGTAATCGACCTTGACGTGGTCGAGGATGCCGGGGTTGGCACGACCGGTACGCACCTTGCCGAAATCGGCCTTGAGCGTCTCCAGGGTTTTCTTCATCTTGTCTTCGGCGGTTTTCCGGATGTCGGCAATCATGTCTGTCTCCTTGGAATCGGCCCGTCCGGGGTCACAGCACGACCAGCGTGCCCTCGGGCTCGCCCAGCACCACACGCTTGAGCGCACCCGGCTTGAAGATGCTGAACACGGCCAGCGGCAGTTTCTGGTCACGACACAACGCGAACGCGGCGGTGTCCAGCACGCCGAGCTGACGGGCGATGGCCTCGTCGAAGGTCAGGCGTTCGTAGCGCGTGGCCTGGGGGTCCTTCATCGGGTCCGCGCTGTACACGCCGTCCACCTTGGTCGCTTTCAGCAACAGGTCGGCACCGATCTCCGCGCCGCGCAGCGCCGCGGCGGTATCGGTGGTGAAGAAGGGGTTGCCGGTGCCGCCACCAAAGATCACGACACGTCCGGCTTCCAGGTGACGCACGGCGCGATCGCGTTCGAACGCTTCGCCGACGTGCGCGATGGTCACCGCCGTCTGCACCCGCGCCGGCAAGCCGGCGGCCATCAGCGCGTCCTTCAGCGCCAGCGCGTTCATGACCGTCGCCAGCATGCCCATGCTGTCGGCGGTGGCGCGGTCCATGCCGGCCAGCGCGCCGGTGGCGCCACGGAACAGGTTGCCGCCGCCGACGACGATGCCGACTTCGGTGCCGAGTTCCACCACCTCCTTGATCTGCGCGACGATGCCGGCCATGGTCTCGCCGTGGTAGCCGAACGCATCCGGCCCCATCAGCGCCTCGCCCGACAGTTTCAACAGGATGCGGGTGATCGCGGCCATGGCGCGCTCAGACCTTGGCAGCCGCGGCGACTTCGGCGGCGAAATCGCTCACCTTCTTCTCGATGCCCTCGCCGACGATGTACAGCGCGAAACCGTGGCATTGCGCGCCGTTGGCCTTGAGCAGTTGCTCGATGGTCTGCTTGTCGTCCTTGACGAACGGTTGCGACAACAACGTCACTTCCTTCAGGTACTTCTGCACGCTGCCCTCGGCGATCTTGTCCAGCATCGCCTCGGGTTTGCCGGCTTCCCGCGCCTTTTCGACGGCCACCCGGCGTTCGGTGTCGATCAGTTCCTGCGGCACGCCGGAGGCATCGAGCGACTTGGGCTTGGATGCGGCGATGTGCATGGCGATGTCCTTGGCCAGGGCTTCGTTGCCGCTGACGTCGACCAGCACGCCGATCTTGTTGCCGTGGATGTAGCTGGCGAAGCAGCCCTGCGCCTGCATGCGCGTGAAGCGGCGGATGGTCATGTTCTCGCCGATCTTGCCGACCAGTTCGGTGCGCGCCTCCTCCACCGTCTTGCAAGCGTAGGGCAGGGCGGACAGCGCGGCGACGTCGGCCGGGTTCTGTTCCAGCACCATGTCCGCGAGCGCACGCGTCAGCGCCAGGAAGTCATCGTTCTTGGCGACGAAGTCGGTCTCGCAGTTGACTTCGACCATTGCCGCGATCTTGCCGTCGGCGGCGATGCTGATGGCCACGACCCCCTCGGCGGCGACCCGGCCAGCGCTCTTGGCGGCTTTGTTGCCGAAGCGGACGCGCAGGATCTCCTCGGCCTTCTGCATGTCACCGGCCGCCTCGCTGAGCGCCTTCTTGCAGTCCATCATGGGCGCGTCGGTACGTTCGCGCAGTTCCTTCACCATGGAAGCGGTGATTTCCGCCATTGCATTCTCCTGATTGGTTGCGTATCGAAAAAACGCCCCGTTGGTCGGGGCGTCATGCATGCTGGCGGCCGGACGTTGATGTGCGCCCGGCCGGGATCAACCTTCGGCGGTCTCGCCGGATTCTTCCACTTCGACGTATTCGTCCTCACCGGTGGCGACCATCTCTTCGATCACCATGGTCTTGCCTTCCAGAATGGCGTCGGCCAGGCCGCGCGCGTACAGGCGGATGGCGCGGCTGGAATCGTCGTTGCCGGGGATCACGTAGTCCACGCCGAGCGGAGTGTTGTTGGAATCGACCACGCCGATCACGGGGATGCCCAGCTTGTTGGCTTCGGTGATGGCGATTTTCTGGTAGCCGACGTCCACCACGAACAGCGCGTCAGGCAGACGATCCATGTCCTTGATGCCGCCCAGGCTCTGCACCAGTTTGTCGTACTCGCGCTGCACCCGCAGGATTTCCTTCTTCGACAGCGCGCCCGGCTCGGCCAGTTGGGCTTCGACTTCCTTCATGCGCTTGACGGATTGCTTGACGGTCTTGAAGTTGGTCAGCATGCCGCCCAGCCAACGGTGGGAGATCCACGGCATGCCACAGCGCGCGGCTTCCTCGGCCATGATGTCGCGCGCCTGACGCTTGGTGCCGACGAACAGGATGGTGCCTTTGTTGGCCACCAGCCGACGCGCGAAATTCGCCGCCTCGTTGAACATCGGCAGCGTCTTTTCCAGGTTGATGATGTGGATCTTGTTGCGGTGGCCGAAGATGTACGGCGCCATCTTCGGGTTCCAGTAACGGGTCTGGTGGCCGAAATGAACACCGGCTTCCAGCATTTGACGCATGGTGACAGACATGAGTGCTCCTGATGGTTAAGGTTGAGCCGCCATCCGCCGATGACCCCGCCTGGCTGTCGCGTCAGGGCACCTTAACTGGGGCGGATGTGAGGATTGACCGCAGCCGACGGGAATCGGCGGCTTGCGGCGGCCGGTATTCTAGCAGGAAAGAAGGGGGATGGCGGGGCTATTTCTTGCCTTGCCAGGCGGCGTCGAGTGCGCGCAGGTGGGCCAGATGTTCGGCGATACGCGCCTCCGCGCCCCGCGGTGTGGGGTGGTAGAAGCAGGGCGGTTGGCTGACATCGTCGGGGAAATAGCGTTCGCCGGCGGCGTAGGCTTCCGCTTCGTCGTGCGCGTAGCGATAGGCGCGGCCATGGCCGAGCTGCTGCATCAGGCGGGTCGGGGCGTTGCGCAGGTGCGCCGGCACCGCGCGCGAGCCGTCCTCGGCGACGAAGCGCTGCGCTGCCTGGAAGGCGGTGTAGCCGGCGTTGCTCTTGGGTGCGCAGGCGAGGTAGAGCACCGCCTGGGCCAGCGCCAACTCGCCTTCCGGGCTGCCCAGGCGTTCATAGGTGGCGACGGCATCCAGCGCGATGCCCAAGGCGCGCGGATCGGCCAGGCCGATGTCCTCCACCGCCATGCGCAATAGGCGGCGACCGAGATAGCGTGGATCGGCGCCGCCATCGAGCATGCGCGCGAACCAGTACAGCGCAGCGTCCGGCGCCGAGCCGCGTACCGACTTGTGTAGCGCGGAGATCTGGTCGTAGAAGACATCGCCGCCTTTGTCGAACCGCCGCTGCGTGGATGCCAGCACGTCATTGACGAAGGCTGCATCGACGTGTTCAAGGCCGGCGACGCGCGCTGCGCCGGCGAGCTGTTGCAGAAGGTTGAGCAGACGCCGGCCATCACCGTCGGCCTGCGTCAGCAATAGCGCCCGCGCGTCGTCCGCCAGCGCCGGCAGAGTCGCGTCGGCGGCCTGCGCGCGCGCGAGCAGGGCGGCGAGATCGTTCTCGTCGAGCGGCTCCAGCACGTAGACCTGGGCGCGCGACAACAAGGCGCCCACCACCTCGAACGAGGGGTTCTCGGTGGTCGCGCCGATGAAGCTGATCAGCCCGGATTCGACGTGGGGCAGAAAAGCGTCCTGCTGTGCCTTGTTGAAGCGATGCACTTCGTCGACGAACAGCACGGTGCGCCGCCCGGCCCGGCGGTTGACACGGGCGCGTTCCAGCGCCTCGCGGATCTCCTTGACGCCGGCCAGCACCGCGGAAATCTGAATGAAATCGGCATCGAAATGCTGCGCGGTGAGGCGCGCGAGCGTGGTCTTGCCGACACCGGGCGGCCCCCACAGGATCATCGAATGCGGCTGCCCGGAGGCAAACGCGACACGCAGGGGCTTGCCGGGTGCCAACAGATGACGCTGGCCGATCACCTCGTCCAGTGTGCGCGGGCGCAGACGCTCGGCCAGCGGTGCAGCGGCGTCGGCCTCGGGCGACGGCGTCGGCTCAGGGTCTGGCGCGAACAGGTCGGCGGTATCCATGCCGCTACGCGCAGGTGTGCAGGCCGGCCGGTGCGCGGGTAAACCCGCCGTCAGGGCTCACCGATGACGTCCGCGCCCTTGGGCGGCGCAAAGCGGAACAGGCTGGCACCGAGGCGGGGATTGCGTTGCAGCTGGGAGAAGCGCAGCACGGTGGTCTGGCCGAAGTTGTCGCGCAGCTCCATGACCTGCAGATCATTGCCGCGAAAGCCCATGCGCACCGATTCGAAGCTGCCTTCACGGCTCTTGGGCGTGGCTTCCAACCATTCCAGGCCATCCCGATCGGGGACGTCGCGCAGTTCGAACAGTTTGCCGATGTCATTGTCGCCGGCCAGCAGCGCGGCGGGACTCTCGCCGATGGACTGGTCGAGCGGGCGCACGGTGACCTGGTCCAGATCCTCGTCGTAAACCCACAGCCGTGTGCCGTCACCGACGATCAACTGGGCGTAGGGCTTGCGGTAGACCCAGCGGAACTTGCCCGGCCGCGAGAAAAACAGCTCGCCCGTGGCTTCCTGTGTGCGGCGACCGGCGCGATCGAACACGGTCTGGCTGAACTCGGCCCTGAGCCCCTTGGTGCCGTTGACGAAGGCTTCCAGCCGTGCCTGGGCGCCTGCCAGCGCTGCACTCGCATAAAGACTCGCGCTCAGGGCGAGGAGGGTGAACAGTTTATTCATGGCGGGGGGAGATCACTTCTCGGTTACCGTTGTTCTGCATGGCTGACACCAGTCCGGCCTGTTCCATCGCTTCGATCAGACGCGCGGCACGGTTGTAGCCGATGCGCAACTGACGCTGCACGGCAGAGATCGAGGCGCGGCGCGACTTGAGTACGTAGGCCACGGCCTCATCGTAAAGTGGGTCGGCCTCGGCGCTGTTGTCCTGGGCGGCGCCGTCTTCCTCTTCCTCCGGGCTGGCCAGCACCGCTTCGTCATATTGCGGCGGCGCGAGTTCCTTGAGCCAGGCGCAGACCCGGTGCACCTCATCGTCGGAGACGAAGGCGCCGTGCACGCGCGTGGGTACACCATGGCCCGGCGGCAGGTACAGCATGTCGCCCTGGCCCAGCAGCGATTCGGCGCCCTGCTGGTCGAGTATGGTGCGCGAATCGACCCGGCTGGCGACCTGGAAGGCGACGCGGGTGGGAATGTTGGCCTTGATCAGCCCGGTGATCACGTCGACGGAGGGGCGTTGCGTGGCCAATACCAGATGGATGCCGGCGGCACGCGCCTTCTGCGCGAGGCGCGCGATCAGTTCCTCGACCTTCTTGCCGGCCACCATCATCAGGTCAGCCAGCTCGTCGATCAGTACCACGATGTAGGGCAGGGGGGTGAGACGCTCCGGGTTTTCCGGGGTGATGGAGAACGGATTGCTGAGTGGTGCGCCCGCTTTCTCGGCATCGCGCACCTTCTGATTGAAGCCGGTGATATTGCGCACGCCCAATGCCGACATGAGCCGATAGCGCTTGTCCATCTCGCCGACGCACCAGTTCAGCGCCGTGGCCGCCAGCTTCATATCGGTGACCACGGGTGCCAGCAGGTGCGGTATGCCCTCATAGCTGGACAGTTCCAGCATCTTCGGGTCGACCATGATCAGGCGGACATCGCGCGGTGAAGACTTGTAGATCAACGACAGGATCATCGCGTTGATGGCCACCGACTTGCCCGAACCGGTGGCTCCCGCCACCAGCACGTGCGGCATGCGCGCCAGATCCGCGACTACCGGGTTGCCGCTGATGTCCTTGCCCATCGCCAGCGTTAGCGGCGAGGGGGTGTCCTCGTACACCTTGGCGGACAGGATTTCCGACAGCCGGACCACCTGGCGTTGCGCATTGGGGAGTTCCAGACCCATGCAGTTCTTGCCGGGAATGGTTTCCACCACGCGGATGCTGACCAGAGACAGCGCGCGCGCCAGATCCTTGGCCAGATTGGTGATCTGGCTGCCTTTGACGCCCGATGCCGGCTCCACCTCGTAGCGGGTGATGACCGGTCCGGGATAGGCCGCCAGGACATTCACTTCGACACCGAATTCGTGCAGCTTGCGCTCGATCAGGCGCGATGTCGCCTCCAGCCCAGGCTGATCGATCTGGGTCGCGCTTGTCGTCGGCTCATCCAGCAGGCGCAACGGCGGCCGTTGCGCGTCGGGCATGTCACGGAACAACAGGTCCTGCCGCTCGACGTGCATGCGCTCCGAGACCTCGATGGCGGCAACGGGCGCCTCGATGCGCACCGGCGTCTCCTTGCGCTGCCGCTTGCGCTCTTCGCGCACGACGTGCTCGCGCTCGCTGATCGCCTCCGCGCCGGCGCGCCGATCACGCCACGCGCGCCATCGTTCCAGCAGGAAGGCGTGCGCATGTTCGAGTCCGGCGCCGATGCGCTCGGCCAGGCCGATCCAGGACAAACCGGTGAACAGGCTGAGGCCGGCGCCCCAGACCAGCACCAGCAGTACGGTGCCGCCGTCGAAACCGAAATAACGGCTGAACAGCGCAGCCAGGCCATCGCCCAGGGCGCCACCCTGGGTCAGCGGCAACTGCATGGGCAGCCGGTGAAAGCGCAGGGATTCGAGCGCACTGGATGCCAGCAGGAACAGCAGGAAGCCCAGCAGAGCGATCGACAGGCCATGGCGATGTGTTTCATCGGCATCGCCGATGCGCCGGTAACCCCACCAGATCAGGCTCAACGCCAACATCACCCACAACCACGCCGAGGCCCCGAACAGGTAGAGCAACAGGTCGGCCAGCCATGCGCCAAAAGCGCCTCCGGCATTGTGCAACGCCAGCCCGCCGCCGGCACGCGACCAACCTGGATCACGCACGTCGTAGGTCAGCAGGATCATCGCCAGGTAGATCGCCAGCCCGACTGCGCCAAGCCACCAGATCTCGCGCAGCAGCGTCACCACACGCGGGGACAGTGCCGCGCGGGGCGTTGATCGGACGCTGGCTGCACGGCGGCGTGAAGTCGACTTGGCAAACATGGCGCGCACTATATCGGATGTGTCGGTCCACGCTCCATCCTGGCCGTACATTAAACATAGAATGCATATTATGTTAAATACACATTTGGTGGCCAGCGGTCGTGCTTCCCCGGCTGAGTGTTGCCAGACCCGAGCGCATCCGACCCTTGCGCTAGAATCGAGCCCTGTTGCCTTTTCCGGCCTGCACCCCAATTGAACGCTGTCACAACCAGGAGTAATCATGTCTGAAAAGCACGCCCAACTGCTCATCCTCGGTTCCGGACCGGCCGGGTACACCGCTGCGGTCTATGCCGCCCGCGCCAATCTAAAGCCCGTGCTGATCACCGGTCTGCAACAAGGTGGACAACTGATGACCACGACCGAGGTCGACAACTGGCCGGCCGATGTCAACGGTGTCATGGGGCCGGACCTGATGCAGCGCTTCCAGGCTCACGCCGAGCGTTTCGCCACGGAGATCGTGTTCGATCACATCCACACAGTGGACCTGCACTCCCGGCCATTCAAGCTGACCGGCGACGCCGGCAGCTATACCTGCGACGCGCTGATCATTGCGACCGGCGCTTCGGCCATGTATCTCGGCTTGCCCTCGGAGCAGGCATTCATGGGCAAGGGTGTATCCGGGTGCGCCACTTGTGATGGATTTTTTTACAAAGGCCAGGATGTCGCCGTGGTTGGCGGTGGCAATACCGCGGTAGAGGAAGCGCTGTATCTCGCCAACATCGCCCGCCATGTCACGCTGATCCACCGCCGCGACACCTTCAAGGCTGAAAAGATCATGGTCGATAAGCTCATGGAAAAGGTGAAGGAAGGCAAGATCAGCCTTGAATTGAATAGTGTTCTCGATGAAGTCCTGGGTGACAAAAGCGGCGTGACATCGATCCGCATCAAGCATGTCAAGGACGACTCCACCAAGGTGATCGAACTGACCGGCGTTTTCATCGCCATCGGCCACCGGCCCAACACCGACATCTTCCGTGGGCAACTGGACATGGATGAACGCGGCTATCTGATCACGCGGGGCGGCAATCAAGGCAATGCCACGCAGACCAGCATTCCGGGCGTATTCGCGGCCGGCGACGTTCAGGACCACGTGTATCGACAAGCTATCACCAGCGCGGGAACCGGTTGCATGGCCGCATTGGATGCCGAACGTTATCTCGATAATCTACATTAATTGATTGTTGTAAACCCATGAAAAAACATGGGTACGAATGCCCCGTGCCATCCGAAACCGATTGTCGCTTGTTTCGTGAGGCGCTGGATGGCATTCAGCCGCTCGCCCCGCATGGCCGTGCCCTGCCCTCGGTACCGCGGCCGTCGCCGTTACCGCGTTCGCGCTGGCGTGACGAACGGGCCGCCATGCATGCGGCGCTGCACGATCCCGTGGATTGGGATATAGATACCGATGCCACTGAAGACATGTCGTTCCTGCGGCCCGGCGTGCCTCGCAATACCCTGCGCAAATTGCGTCGCGGTGAATGGGTCACGCAAGCCGAACTGGATCTGCACGGATTGACACGGGCGGGTGCCAAGCAGGCTTTGGTAGATTTTCTGTGCGCCTGCCGTAAGCGCGACATACGCTGTGTACGCATCATTCATGGCAAGGGGCTGGGATCGTTGAATCGCCAGCCGATACTGAAATCGCACGTGCGTCATTGGCTGCAACAACGCGACGACGTGCTCGCTTTCGTGCAGGCGCGCGCTGTCGATGGTGGCTCTGGAGCCCTGAGGGTTCTGCTGAAAAGTGGCGGCGGGACGAACGGCTGATTGGCGCCGCGATGGAATGGATTGCGGCTGAGTACGGCGCAATTCAGTCGATCCGCAAACAAAATTGCCAATGTTCGTTTCAGGAACTATTATGCGGCTCGTCAGTCAGCGAATTGCTGTTTCCCGTCAACGCAAACAGGAGTACTCAGATGTCACAATACAAGGCGATTCTTGATCAGATCGAGCAACTCAAGCGCCAGGCCGAAGATGTACGCAGGCAGGAAATGGCCGGCGCCATTGCCGAGATCAGGCGCCTGATGGGTGAATTCGGCATTACCATCGCGGATTTGGACGATACTCGGCCACCCCGTCCACGCACCCGCGCGCGCACCGGTAGCGTCGGTCAGGCGCGCTATCGTGATCCCGCCAGCGGCAAGACTTGGACCGGTCGTGGCCGCCGTCCGGCGTGGGTAGTTGATCTGGAAGCGCAAGGGCGCAGCGTCGAAGAATATCGAATCGCTTGAGGCCGTAATGGCTGCCGATGTCGAGGCCCCGCCATGCGGGGCTTTTTCAATGAAGGCGATGCTCGCCCCGCGCCGTCAGTGCCGGTGTGGCTAATGATGGTCCGGATTATGCCGGATCGAATACCTGTTCGATGATTTCCAGCCATTGGCGGCGATGCAATGCAGCGAGCCCGGTCGCCGGCGCAGAGCATTCCGGCCGGCCGGCGTAGCGTAATGGCAGAGAGGTGAGTTTGTGCAGATGATGCGCCATGAAACGCCATCCGCCCTGGTTGCGTGGTTCATCCTGCGCCCACACTAATTCCTGTGCGTTCGGGTAAGCAGACAGCACTTCGGCTATTTCGATGTCCGGAACCGGATAAAGCTGTTCCACCCGGATCATTGCGCAATCGTTGATACCCCGCTCGGCACGCGCATGTGTCAGATCGAAGTACAGCCGACCGCTACAAAACACGAGCCGCGTGACTGCTTCCGGCACGACTTCGCCGTCAGCGATCACGGGCAGAAATCGCGCTTCGGCCAATTCCTGGAGGGTCGAGGTGGCTTCCGGGTGACGCAACAGGCTCTTGGGCGTAAAAACGATCAGCGGCTTGCGATAAGGGCGAATCACCTGACGGCGCAACAAATGGAATATCTGCGCCGGTGTGGTCGGCTGGGTAATCTGAATATTGTCATGCGCGGCCAATTGCAGAAATCGCTCGATGCGCCCGGATGAGTGTTCCGGCCCCTGCCCCTCATAGCCGTGCGGCAGGAACATCACCAGTCCGTTGAGCCGGGCCCATTTGGTCTCCGCCGAGGCGATGAACTGGTCGATCACTACTTGCGCGCCATTGGCGAAGTCGCCGAACTGCGCTTCCCAGATTACCAACTGGTCGGGCGATGCGCCGGCATAACCATATTCGAAGCCCAATACCGCCTCCTCGGACAGCAGCGAGTCCACCACGAGGAAATTGGCCTGGCCCGGAAGCAGGTGTTGGAGCGGGATATAGGCGCCATCATCCCAGCGCTCGCGGTTCTGGTCATGCAATACCGCGTGGCGGTGAAAGAACGTGCCGCGTCCGGAATCCTGGCCGGTCAGACGCACCGGTGTACCTTCGGCGACCAGGCTGGCATAGGCGAGTGTCTCGGCCATGCCCCAGTCGAGGGCGACATCGCCCTCCCCCATGCGCCGGCGATCATCCATGATCTTCTGCACGCGCGGATGCAAGGAAAAATTCTCCGGCAGGTCCACCAGACGGCGTGCCAGGGCGTGCAGGTGTTCGATCGGTAGTCCCGTGCGCGCCG
Source organism: uncultured Thiobacillus sp. (assembly GCA_964440155.1). Lineage (GTDB taxonomy): Bacteria > Pseudomonadota > Gammaproteobacteria > Burkholderiales > Thiobacillaceae > PFJX01. Next base: position 39,287 of record CAYTRH010000001.1, read on the forward strand.
GTTCGCGCCAGTGGGTGTTGCGAAACGGGCGCCAGTCCGCGGCATACGGGCTCTTGGCGCTGGCCTGGTGGCTCGCCGGCGCATCCAGGCTGGCGCGATAGACCTGGATGAGGGTTTCGGTCTCTTCCAAGGTCATTTCGCCGCTGTCGACCAGCCGCTGCGCATACAGGGCCCGCGTGCTCGGCAGCTGATGGATGCGACGGTACATCAGCGGCTGCGTCGCCATCGGCTCGTCCTGCTCGTTATGGCCCAGCCGCCGGTAGCACACCAGATCGATGGCCACATCGCGCTGCCAATGCGCGCGGTAGTCCATGGCGATGCGCGCGGCGCGGATCACCGCTTCCGGATCGTCACCGTTGACGTGCAGTACCGGCGCCTCGACCATTTTCATGACGTCGGTGGCGTACAGACTGGAACGGCTGTCACGCGGATCGGAGGTGGTGAAGCCGAGCTGGTTGTCGACGACGATGTGTAGCGTGCCGCCGGTGCGAAAGCCGCGGGTGGCGGCCATGTTCAGCGTTTCCATGACCACGCCCTGACCGGCGAAGGCGGCATCGCCATGGATCAGGACCGGCATCACCTGCGTCCCCTCGCGGTCGCCGCGGCGTTGCTGCTGGGCCCGCACCCAGCCCTCCACCACGGGGTTGACGATCTCCAGGTGCGAAGGGTTGAAGGCCAGCGCCACGCGGACCGGACCCGCCGGCGTATCGAGTTCGGTGGCGTAGCCCTGGTGGTACTTGACGTCGCCGCTGCGGTGCGTCGCCGTGATCTCGTCCTGCGCGTGCTCGAACAACTCAATGACCGAACGGCCCAGCACGTTGTGCAGCACGTTGAGCCGGCCGCGATGTGCCATGCCCAGGCCGATCTCCTGTACGCCGGCACGCGCCGATTGTTCGATCAGGTCGTTGAGCAGCGGGATCAACGATTCCGCGCCCTCAAGTGAGAAGCGCTTCTGTCCGACGTAGCGGGTGTGCAACGTCTTCTCCAGCGTCTCCGCGGCTGTCAGCTGACGCAGCAGCCAGCGTCGCAGTCCGTTGTCGATCTCGGGTGCGCCCTCCCCGCCCTCGATACGCTTCTGCAACCAGCGTTTCTGGGCGGTGTCGGTGAGATGCATGTACTCGACCGACAGTGTGCCGCAGTAGGCGCGCCTGACCCGCGCCAGGATGTTGCGCAGACGATCACGCGGTGGCCCCACCAGCGAACCGGTTTCGAACTCGCGGTCCAGATCGGCGGCCGTCAGGCCGTGGTTGGCTGGATCCAGTTCGGGAATGTTGGGCGTCGGCAACCGCCGCAACGGGTCCAGATCGGCGACCCGGAAGCCATGGAAACGATAGGCATTGATCAGTTGCAGCACGCCCACCTGGGTGGATTCACACCGGGGCAGCGGCCGATCGGCAACGCCGGGGATGGGCTCTTCTGCATCGGCAGCAGCCACCGAGGCGAGGCGCTCCGGGTATTGAGCCTCCAGCGCGGCAAGGTAGTCGGCGCTGCCGGCATAGAGCGACGTGGCCGGTGCCGTCATCCGGGCGGAACCGGGCTGTGCAATGCGCACCCCACCCTGCCCGCGCGTCATGCGCTGCGCGCAGCGATCGGCACGAACTCCCGCCGTTGCGGGCCGGTATACAGTTGGCGTGGTCGCGCGATCTTGTGACCGGGTGACGACACCATCTCGTTCCACTGTGCGATCCACCCGGCGGTGCGCGCCAGGGCGAAGATGGCCGTGAACATCGAGGTCGGTATGCCCAGCGCGCGCAGCACGATGCCGGAATAGAAATCGACGTTGGGGTACAGCTTCTTCTCGATGAAGTAGTCATCCTCCAGTGCGATCTGCTCCAGCTTCAGCGCGATGCGGAACAGCGGATCGTCGTGCAGGCCCAACTCGTCGAGCACCTCGTGACAGGTCTGGCGCATGATCGCCGCGCGCGGATCCATGTTCTTGTAGACCCGGTGGCCGAAGCCCATCAGCCGGAAGGGATCGGTACGATCCTTGGCGCGTTCGATGATCTCGCCGATGCGGCGCACGTCGCCGATCTCCTCCAGCATCCGCAGCACTGCCTCGTTGGCGCCACCGTGCAGCGGCCCCCACAGACAGGCGATGCCGGCGGCGATGCAGGCGAACGGATTGGCATAACTGGAACCGGCCAGCCGTACGGTCGAAGTCGAAGCGTTCTGCTCATGGTCCGCGTGCAGGATGAAGATCCGGTCGAGCGCGCGCACCAGCGTCGGGCTGGGGTGATAGCTCTCGCACGGATTGGCGTGCAGCATGTGCAGGAAGTTCTCCGCATAACTCATGTGGTTCTGCGGATACACGAACGGCTCGCCCTTGTTGTACTTGTAACTCCAGGCCGCCGCCGTCGGCACCTTGGCGAGCAGGCGGAACATGGAGATTTCCCGCTGGCGGGCATCGGTGACGTTGGCGCTCTCCGGATAGAACGCTGCCATGGCGCCGATCATGGCCACCATCACCGCCATCGGATGGGCATCACGACGAAAGCCGCGGAACAGATGGTTCATCTGATCGTGCAACATGGTGTGGTGGCTGACCAGATAGTCGAATTCGCGTTTCTGCGCTGCATCCGGCAGTTCGCCATGCCAAAGCAGGTAGGCCACCTCGAGGAAATCCGCGGATTCGGCCAGCTGCTCGATGGGATAGCCGCGGTAATACAGCAGGCCCAGATCGCCATCGATATAGGTGATGCTGGACGAGCAACTCGCCGTCGACAGAAAACCCGGGTCGTAGGTGAAATAGCCATGATTGCCCAGCGCACGGGTGTCGATCACCTCGGGCCCGAGGCTGCCGGACATGGTGGGAAGTTCGATGGTCTTGCCGGCCACAGTCAGGCTGGCGAGATTCTGCGGAGGGATGTTGTTCATGTTGTCATGTGCCGGGTCGTCTTGATCTGCGCCAGCACCGCGCGCAACGCGTCGGGCGGCTCGTCCGCTCCGGTGAGCCAGGCAAACAGCGACATGTCATCGTGCACCAACAAGGCGGCGAAATCGGCGCGCAGCGGGCACGGCAATCCGGCATAACGCTGCTCCAGAAACGTGGTGAGCCAGGCATCCAGTTCCAGCATGCCGCGTCGGCAGTGCCAACGCAGGCGATCCAGGTCTTCCGGCTCGTTCACAGCGCCCGTTTCACGAGAAGCGCCTTGATTTTGCCGATGGCCGCCGTGGGGTTCAAGCCTTTGGGGCAGACTTCGACGCAGTTCATGATGCCGTGACAGCGAAACAGGCGATAGGGATCCTCGACGAAATCCAGACGTTCGTCCGTGGCCTGGTCGCGGGTGTCGGCGATGAAGCGGTAGCTCTGCAACAAAGCCGCGGGCCCGAGAAAACGCTGCGGATTCCACCAGAACGACGGGCACGAGGTGGTGCAACAGGCGCACAGGATGCACTCGTACAAGCCGTCCAGCTCGGCTCGGTCAGCCGGACTTTGCAAACGTTCGTTCTCCGGCTCCGGATCCAAGTTGATCAGATAAGGCTTGATCGCGCGGTAATGCCGGTAGAACTGTTCCATGTCGACGATCAGATCGCGCACCACCGGCAGTCGCGGCAAGGGTCGGACCTCGATGGGTTCACGCAGCCCTTCCAGTGCGGTGATGCAGGCCAGCACGTTGACGCCGTTGACGTTGACGCCGTCGGAGCCGCACACGCCCTCCCGACACGAACGCCGGAACGCCAGTGAGTCATCCACTTCCTTGAGCGCGATCAATGCATCCAGCACCTTGCGGCCGCGCGCGTCGAACTCGATCTCGTAGTCCTGCATGCGCGGCGGCGCGCCGGATTCGGGATGAAAGCGGTAGATGCGGAATCTCATGGCCACGCCGCCTCCTGCGGTCTGCCCATCAATAGGTTCTTTCCTTGGGCTGGAACGCTTCCACGGTCAGCGGCTTGAGCCGCACCGGTTTGTAATCCAACTGGTCCCCGGGCAGGGAGTACAGCGTATGGCGCAGCCAGTGGTCATCGTCGCGTTCGGGGTGGTCTTCGCGCGTATGCGCGCCGCGGCTTTCCGTGCGGGCACGCGCGGAGATCAACGTGGCGCGCGCCACCAACATCAGGTTCTCCAGTTCGAGCGCCTCCAGCCGCGTCGTGTTGAACACGCGGCTACGGTCACCGAGCGTGACCTCGGCCAGGCGTGCGGCCACACCGTCCAGTCGGGTGATGCCGGCAGCCAGCAGGTCGTCGCGTCGAAACACGCCGCAGTGTTCCTGCATCACGCGCTGCATGTCCGTGCGCACGCCGGCCACGGTTTCCCCCCCGCCCACCCGGTCCCAGCGCGCCAGACGCGCCAGCGCCGGATCGGCGGCATCCGCCGGCAGCGGGCGTGGAAACGGGTTGTCGCGCAGATACTCGATCATGTGCTGGCCGGCGGCACGGCCGAACACCACCAGATCGAGCAGCGAATTGCCGCCCAGGCGGTTGGCGCCGTGTACCGACACGCAGGCGCACTCGCCCACGGCATACAGACCCGGCACCGGCTCCTCCGGGCCATAACGGACCGGCGCGACCACCTGGCCATGCAGATTGGTGGGTATGCCGCCCATCATGTAATGCGCGGTCGGCGTCACCGGTATCGGCGCCTCGATGGGATCCACGCCGGCGAACTGCATCGACAGCTCGCGTATGCCCGGCAGGCGTTCTTTGATGGTCCGCGCACCCAGATGATCCAGTTTGAGATGCACGTAGTCGCCGTGGGCGCCACAGCCGCGACCCGCAAGGATCTCCAGGGCGATGGCGCGCGACACCACGTCGCGCGAAGCCAGATCCTTGGCGTTGGGCGCATAACGCGGCATGAAGCGTTCGCCGTCCTTGTTAACCAGGTAACCGCCCTCCCCGCGCACGCCCTCGGTGATCAGGCTGCCGACCTCGGGGATGCCGGTCGGGTGGAATTGCCAGAACTCCATGTCCTCCAGCGGCAGACCGGCGCGCAGCACCATGCCCAGGCCGTCGCCGGTGTTGATGTGCGCATTGGTGGAATGACGGAAGATGCGGCAGGCACCGCCGGTGGCCAGCAGCGTGGTGCGCGCTTCGAACAGCCAGGGTTCGCCACGCTCGATCTCCAGCGCCACCACGCCCAGCACGTAGCCCTCGGTGTCGCGTACCAGGTCGAGCGCGAAGAACTCGTCGAAGAACTGCGTGCGCGCGGCGATGTTGCGCTGGTACAAAGTGTGCAGCAACGCATGCCCGGTGCGGTCGGCCGCCGCGCAGGTACGCACCGCCTGCTCGCCGCCATAGTGTTTCGACTGGCCGCCGAACGGGCGCTGATAGATCCGGCCGTCGTCCAGGCGAGAGAACGGCAGGCCCATGTGTTCCAGCTCGTACACCGCGCTGGGTGCGTTGCGGCACATGAACTCGATGGCGTCCTGATCGCCGAGATAATCCGAGCCCTTGACCGTGTCATACATGTGCCAATGCCAGTCATCCTCGGACACGTTGGCCAAGGCGGCGGTGATGCCCCCCTGCGCCGACACCGTATGCGAGCGGGTCGGGAACACCTTGGACAGCACCGCCACCTTCAGGTCCGATTGCGCCAGTTGAAGCGCGGCGCGCAGGCCGGCGCCGCCGCCGCCGACGATGACCGCGTCGAACGTGCGTTTGGGAATCATCGGACACTCCACAGGATGTCGGCCGCCCAGACCAGGCAGGCGAGATAGAGGGCGCCGAACAGGAAATAGGCCGCCAGACGCAATGGCAGCACGCGCAGATAGTCGATGAAAATTTCGCGCAGGCCGATCCAGGCATGCAGCAACAGCGCCGCGAATGCCAGCAGCGTGGCCAGCTTCATGGTCAGCGACGTGAACAGTGCGCGCCAGGCAGCGTAGTCGAGCGGCGTGGAGAGCCACGACAGCAACAGGAACAGTGGCAAGAACAACGCCAGATAAAGGGCGCTGGCGCGTTGCAGCAACCACAGGCCCAGTCCGCGGCGTGCGCCGCCAGCGGTTCTCACCGTGACGCCCCCAGCCACAGTAACGCGGTGAGTGCGATGGCCAGCCACAGCGTCACCTGTGCACTCAGGCGCGCGCGTGCACGCGTCTCGCCCAGGCCGAAATCGAAACCGAGGTGGCGCAAGCCGGCGAAAAAATGGTGTAGCAGCGCCCAAGTGGCGAGCACCCCGGCCACCCGGCCCACGCTGCCGGACAACAGGTCGCCCAGTCGGTGAAAATCGTCCGCCGAGCGTAGGGACAACATGAACAGGTACAGCAGACCGGGTATGGCGAGCGACAACAATGCGCCGCTGGCACGATGCAGGATGGACACCAGTCCGCCGATGGGCAGGCGGATGCGGATCAGGTCCAGATAGTACGGCCGCCGGTTCATGTCCTTGCACGACGCATCGACGCGATGCGCGCGATTAGACGCTTATTGCGCTGCACAATCAACCCGCCGCCGCTGCTCGGGCAGTGCGATGACCAGGGCCATCGCGCTGCTGAACGCGGCATCAGAACCAGTATTGCCAGGCGAGTTTGAAGCCGTCCGTCTTGCCTGCCTGCATCAGCGTCAGACCGGCGCGGTAGCCGCCGCCGGTGGCCTTGTAGCTGCGCGTGTCACCCACCGTCACGCTGATCTCCTGCTGGCTGTCGGCGAAGATCTCCGAGCCGAAATAACGCGTGTCCACCAGCGAGATTTCCCACCAAGCCTTCTTGCCGAACATTTGCCCGGGAATGGCCGCCATGACACCGTTGCGCAGGATGTTGTTGTGCGTGCGAGACAGGTTGGCGCGCGCGTCACCGCGTTCGCGCACGGTGTGGCTGTGGCCGAACATGTTGCCGATACCCAGGTCGTAGCCGTCCATCCTCCAGTAGTACACGCTGGTCAGGGACGCCGACACCAGATTGGCGGCCTTGTCGAAATCGCCGCGTTCGGCGTGGGTGTAACTCAACGCCGGCGTCAGGTACCAGCGTGCGGCCATGGGATAGGTGTAGGCGGCGCCAAAGCCCACGTTGTAGGCGCTCTCGCCTTCTGACCAGACGCGCGTGACCGGCAGACTCAACACCAGGCGGCGGCGCGGGTCCACCTCGTTGCGTATGGTGTAGCTGAGCGGCACGGTGCAGTACTTGGAATCGATGTTGCGTCCGGAGAACGAACCGCAGTTCAGGCCCACGCCATAGCTGGCCGGCGCGGCGCCCGGCGTTGTCGGCGCGCCATCCGCTTCGTACTCGAAGTGCATGACGCTGAACGCCGTATCGAAGTCGCTGGTCGCCTGCATCTGGATGCTCGACGCCGGCGTCTGCGTCACCGGGTCGCTACAGATGTAGCTGTGCGTGTGGTGATCGAACTCGCAGGCTGCGGTGGCATGGCCCGCGACGAAGGTGAGCGCGACCACGGTCGCAGCCCGGATCGGCAATGCTTTCATGATGGATTCCCCTTGAAAGAAAAAAATGCAGGTCGAACAGGAACTCAACGTCCGGAGACCCCGCGCAGATTTTCCAGTATGGCCTCGGCCACCGCGTTGCCGGGCTGGCGGCACAGGATGTCCTCGATGACTTCCGGGATGTCCTTGTACAGCTTCAGCTCGTACAGCGCGCTGACCAGATACAGTTCGGGCGCAACGTCATCGTCCGCCGCCTGCGCGCGCAGCTCACGGTAAACCGACTCCGCCTCGCGCAACTGTTCGAGCAGGCCGCCAGAGCGGATCACCACCATGCCGGTGCGGGTACGCATGTCGGCCAGCACATCATCGGCCCGCGCCAAGCGCATCAGCGCCGCGCTGGGCACCTGCTTCACTTCCGCCTGCGCCGTGCCGGAGACGCGCGTCGTGGCGCCCGCTCCCACTTGCAGAACGGTCGGGCCAGCCCAGGTTTCCTGGCGGCCTGAGTGGCCATACAGCAAGCGCACGCGCGCCGCGTCGCCGAGTTCCAGGCGGTCGCCGGCACGCAGTTTCATGAACGGCGTGACCGGCGTGCGCGGCTGCTGTCCGATGTTGACCCAGACGACGCCTTGAGCCAACGTGACCAGCGCCTCGTCGGCCATGGCCGGCAGCGCAAACAGTACCGCCCCTATCACGGCCCAACTGCCGCAGAACAGACGCCACCCACGAGCGGCCCGAACGAAGGTGGCGCGCGTCGTGTCACTGACCATGATCCGTCTCCATCGTCACGTCGAGGATTTCGTAAATGCTGACCGGCTGGCGATGTCCCTTGACGCTGACCACATCGCTGCGCCCCAGTCGCAGATGCTCGCGCCCAGCGGCACTGACGGTGGCCTCGCTGGCGACGATGTCGGCGTGGAACACCTTGGTCATCCCTTCCAGGCGTGAGGCTATGTTTACAGTATCGCCGATCGCCGTGAATTCGCTACGTCGGCGCGAGCCGATGCTGCCGACGATGGCGTCGCCGGTGTGGATGCCGATGCCGATCGCGAACTCGGGCAAATCCCGGTCGGGGAAGCGCCGCGTCATCCAGGTGCGAAACTCCAGCGCGATGGCGCGCATGCGCAGCGCGACCCGCAACGCGCGCAGCGCATGATCGCTGGTGGGCAGTGGCGTGCCGAACTCCACCATGATGGCGTCGCCGATGTACTTGTCGATGCTGCCGCCTTCAGCCAATACCGGCTGACAGACGCGCTCGAAGTACTCGTTCAGTACTTCCACCACTTCGGCCGGCGCAAGCTGCTCGCTCAGCGTCGTGAAATTGCGGATGTCGGAGAACAGCACCGTGATGTGCGACAGGCTGCCGCCCAGCTCCGGCACCTGATCACCGCGCAGCAGCACTTTCACCGCCGCATCCGACAGGTACCGGCCAAACAGGCCGGCCAGCCGGGCACGCTGACGCGCTTCACCGGTGAATAGCAGCACCACGCCGCCGACGAAGGCGGCCAACAGGGCGCCATGCCAGGCCGCCACGGAAACCAGGAAGCCTTGGATGAACAACGGGTAAGCCGACGCGATGACCAGCGAACCCGACAGCAGCGCGATGGCGGTGCCGATCGGCAACGAGCCGGATACCAGCAGCGCCAGCGCGACCAGCGCGGCAAGCGTGGCGGACACGCCGATGCGCATCCAAGCGGGCGGTTCGTGCAAATGGCGCCCGGACAGCAGGGTTTCGAGGATGTTGGCTTGAAGTTCGGCGCCACCCATGAGCTGTCGGCCGTCACCGGCGAAGCCGGTGCTGTACGGCGTGAAATGGATGTCACCCATGCCGGGGAAATCGGCGCCGATGATCACCACCTTGCCGGCGAACGATCGCAGCAACGGATCGTCCGGGGCCGCACTGAGCAGGTGCGCCAGCGACAGCCTCGGCATCGCGCCTGGCGGTCCCCGGTAAGCGATGTGGCGTGCCTGTCCGTTGGCTGCCGGGCCCGCTGCCCCGTTCCGCTCGCGATGATGCTTGGCGAGCAACGCGGCGAAGCTCAGCTTCGGCAGGGCCAGCCCGGCATCATCCGTGTCGGTCTTGGCGGTCGGTGCGATCACGTAACGTCGTACCACGCCGTCATGGTCGGCATGCAGCTCGGCCAGCCCGACGTAATTGGTCAAATCCAGATCCGGGACGGCCAGCAAATAATCGGGGTGCGGCAGCGCAAAACGATCGCCGCCACCCGAGTCGTCGCGGGCCAGCCCGGCCGCGAGCACCACGTCGCCGGCGGCGATGGCCTGGCGCAGACCCGCGTCATAAACCCGCGCGCGCCCGCCCAGCGGCCCTTCCACTTTGGCCAGCCAGGCATCCGGACTGATGGCGAGCAGAAAATCCAGACCGATGACGCTGGCGCCGAGCGCGCGCAGGCGTTCGATGGCGGTGGCGAAATGCGGGCCGAAGAAAGCCAGCGGCTCGTCGCCAAACCGCACCAACGTGGCCTGATCGACCACCACCAGCGCCACGTGTGCGGGTGTGCCGCGCGTGCCGGCGAGACGATGCCAGGCATCGGAATACAGTGCATCGAGCGGTGCCAACAGGCTGGAGCGATAGGCCGCCTCGGCCAAAGCGACCGCCGTGACCACGACCAGCAGCAACCAACGCCATTGCCGTCGCGACAGGCTGGTCATGGGCCGGCTCAGCGTCCGGTGGACTGAAACGCGGCCCAGAAGTACGGCGCGTGGCCGGCACGCAGCATGGCCACCTGTGCGCCGCGCAGCGCCTCGGCCGGGTCGTGCGTGGCCAGGCCGGCGTAGAAGCGGCGCATCAGCTCGGCGGTGGCCAGATCATCCACCGGCCACAGGCTGGCGACCACGTTGCGCGCGCCGGCGAACAGAAAACCGCGAATCAGACCGATCACGTCGTCGCCGCTCATGACCGTGCCCAATCCGGTCTCGCAGGCGCTGAGCGTGACCAGATCGGCATCCAACGCCAATCCGTACAGTTCGTCGACGCTGAGACGGCCGTCGTTTTCAGCGTCCGCCGCCAGCAACAGGCCCGAGCGTAAAGGCTGTTCGGCGGAAAAGTGGCCGTGCGTGGCGAAATGCAGCCAGGCATGGTATGCGGCGCGCGCGCGAAACGCCGTCTCACTGGCCTCGGCCCGGGTCAGCAGGGTGCTGCCCGGCATGGCGGCGAGAATGGCGCGCGCTTCCTGTTCGGCGTGGGGCAGGTCCAGACGCCGGCTGCCCAGGTCCGGATTGGCCAGCACCAGCGCGCCGGCGGCGGCTTTGTCCGGACGGCGCGGCGCGAGGAAGCGCAGCAGGCTGGCACTGGGCAGGATGGCGAAGGCGACACGCTCCACCAGATGACGCTGGCCGTCATGCAATGCGGCGAACGGCAGATAGTGCAGCGGGCCATGCGGAACCAGGTACAGCTTGCGCACGTCGGCGGCCTGTTCGACCGGGCCGAGCAGACGCCGGTGCAGTGCCTGTGCACGCGGCAGCACGTCCGCCGCCTGATCGGCGATGGCCTGGCGCAAGCCACGGATGTCATCGGCCAGGTTCCCTGCTGCACTGCGCACCACCCGCAGGTCGCGGCCGGACACCAGAAACGCCAGCAGTTCCTCGCCATCGACATGGTAGGCCAGCAGCCGTTCGTCCGGCGCCAGCATCGCCTGTAGTTCGGCCAGCGACAGCGTGGACACGGCGACGAGCGAGGCGATCTCCGGATCGATCTCGCGCAGCCGCGCAATCGCCTGCGCGCCATCGCGCGGTTCCGACATGTCGGTCATCTGCCGGCGCCTGGCTTCCTCGGCGCTGCGCTGGGCCAGCAACAGGCGGGCGACCTCGTCCCCCCGCGCGCGTGGGCCCCAGTCCTGGCGGGCGGCGAGCAGGTCGACCAGCGCACGCGCGCGTGAACGCTCGACGTACTCGAAGGCATCGCGCTCGCGGCCTAGCCGAAGCAGCGTGCGGATCAGACGCGCATACACCTGCTGCTTGTCGCCGACGAAACCGATCTTGTTGGCTTCCGTGGCGATGCTGGCGCGTTGCGCCTCCAGCACCTCGACCGCATGCGCGTAATGGCGCGCGGCCTCTGCGTCCTCGCCGCGCTGTTCGGCGATGCGGCCACGGTCGAAACTGGCCATCCAGTAGATCTCGCCGTTCTGGCGCGCGCGCGGATGGCCCAGCAAGCGGTCCAGGCGGGCGGCCGCGGCATCGACTTCGCCCATGCCCAGCAGGGCGCGGCTCAGCATGTAGGCGCGCGGCAGTTCCTGCCACAGCCAGTTGCTCTCGCCGCGCAACAGGGCGCCGCTGAACAGGTCGTCGAGGAAGGCATCGAGCTTGAACGTGCGGTCGCTGCTGACCGCGTCATAGGCCTGGCGGTACTCGCCCAGCGCCATGTACACCCTGCCCTGCGCCAGCGCGCGCGTGGTCTTGTAATCATCCTTGAACAAGGAGCGCCCGATGCGGCCGATGGGTTCCAGTTGCGTGCGTGCGGCGGCGTGGTCACCGCGGAACGCATGGGCGAGTGCCAGCACGGCGTGGCTGTCGATGGCGATCAGCGGTTCCAGACCGGAGCGCGCCATCCAGTCGAGCGCACGTTGCGCCTCGCGCGCCGCGAGGTCGTAACGTCCCAGATCGATCGCCGCCTCGGCCCGCATCAGCAGGATCGCCGGCATGGCGTCGTCCAGACCGAACAGCACGCTTTCGCGATCAGCCCGCGCGAAAGCGGTCTCGAAACGGTCCAGGCAGGCTTCCAGGCGGGCGTAATGCTTGGTCCGGGCATAGGCATGGCACAGCATGTGCACTTCGCTGGCCGACAGGCGCTCCGGTCGCGTCACCGCCTCGGCCTGCTGGATCACCTGTTCGTACTGGCCCGCGGCGATCAGGCGTAACCACTGGTTGGCCTGACGGCTGGCGTGCGCATACGCACTGGCAAAGGCCAACAGCACCAACAGCGCGATCAAGGACGGGCGGCTCGACATGCCGGCAAGCTTACCTCAGCTTCCCGGTGGATCGCTTACGCCATCCTCCGGTGTCGACGTCGTTCAGAGCGTCTCGGCGTGCCAGCCCAAGGGCGACAGCCCGCGCGCCATCGCGCCCGCCTCCAGCGCGCGCAGGAAGTCGTGCGGTCCGACCGCATACAGATCGGTATGGGCCAGATCGCCATGGTCGGCGAGCAGTCGTTCCACCAGGCCGGCCGGGTCGTGCGCGCCATCGATCGGGTGGTAATGGAAGTTGTCCATCGCATCGGCCCAGGAACGGCACAGGTTGTCCAGGTAATGTCCGGTTTCGCCCGCCACCCAGTACAGGTGCATGGCATCGGCGATCTCCAGCGACATGGCATGCTGGATCAGGCTCTGGATCGGCGCGAAGCCGTGCTCCCAGGCGACGAACAGGGCCGGCCGGCGCGACTCGATGTTGTACACGAAGCCGCCGAACGGCCCCTCGATGGTGACGGTGTCCTCTTTGGCCAGGCTGTCGAAGGCCTTGCGCGCGAACGGCCGGTTGTCGCGGCGGATGTGCAAGGTGATCTGGCGGTCCTCGCACGGGCAACTGGCGACGTGATACTCGCCGGCGATGCCGTCCGCACTCAGGCGCACGCGTTGTCCGGCCAAAAAGCGCAGGCGCTGGCTGCGTGGCGTGGTGAGATGCAGCGACAGGATGCGTTCGCCCAACCGGTCCACCGCCTTGACCCGCGCCGGAATGCGCTGCTGTGGGATGTCGGCGGCGCCGGCCACGGCAGCCTCGATCACCACGTCGGTTACCGCCGTGTAGGAACACAGCAGGAATTCGCCATTGGCCTTGTCCTGCTCACGGAAGGTGAAATCGTGCGGATGCACCTTGCGCAACTGGCCGGACACCAGACGCGCACGGCATTCGCCGCAGTTGCCGTTGCTGCAGCCGTAATTGAGCGGCAGGCCGACGCGCAAAGCGGCTTCCAGCAGCGTGTCGTTGCCCTCCACCAGGAACTCGTGGCCGGACGGCTGAACCGTGACTTGTGCGGACATGATGCGCATCACACTTTCGTGGGCCAGCAGCGATTCCGCCCGCTCGGCTTCCTTGGGCGCCGCGTCGAGCTCGCGTCTGAGCCATAGTTTCACTCCGGCCACGGCCTCGTGCAGGGCCGGGCCGCCCCGGTCGGCCAGATCGTCCAGCTTGTCGTTGAGGAAGCGCAGCACCTCGTCGTAATGCAGCAGCAGCGTCTTGGCCGCGGCGAACTCGCGCCCCATCTCGAACAGCCGCTCGGCCAGCACCTCCTTGTCCGGCAGCGCGCGCTCGTAGATGCGCTTGCCGTACGCCTTCTCCTTGATCTCCTGTACCCGTTTGAACTCGCCGTCGTCCTCCCAGCTCACGTCGGGGAACACGCGCAGCAGCTCGTTCATGTCCACCATGCCATCGAAAGTGGCGAGTTCGCCATCGTGGATCATGCGCTGGATGCTCGCGCGCGATTGTCCGACCAGGCGGGCGACACGGGACAGGGGAAGGTAATGCGCCATGGCACGCATGTTAGTCGCGCGCGTGGCGGTTACCAAACAGCGCCCTGTAATATTCGCACATGCTGAATCTCGTTCTCCGGCACGCGCCGCCAGCCGCCACGCGCGCACTGGCCGCTGCCGGTCATCCTCCGCTGCTCGCGCGCCTGCTGGCGGCACGCGGTGCCACGGTCGACGACCTGAAGACGCGGCTGGATGAACTGCTGCCATTCACCGCGCTGCTGCATGCCGATGCTGCGGCCGCGCGCTTGGCCGACGCGATCGCGCGCGGCAGTCGCCTGCTGGTGGTGGGCGACTACGATGCCGACGGCGCCACCGCCACCGCGGTCGCGGTGCAGGGACTGCGGGCATTCGGTGCCCACGTCGACTACCTGGTGCCCAATCGGTTCGAGTATGGCTACGGTCTGTCGCCGGAGATCGTCGCGCTGGCCGCAGATCGCCACCCCGACCTGTTGATCACGGTGGACAACGGCATTGCCGCGCACGCCGGCATCGAAGCCGCGCGGGCGCGCGGCATGGAGGTGTTGGTCACCGATCACCACCTGCCCGGTGACAGCCTGCCCGATGCGTTGATCGTCAACCCCAACCAGCCCGGCTGCCCCTTTCCCAGCAAGCATCTGGCCGGCGTGGGCGTGATGTTCTACGTGCTGATGGCGTTGCGCGCCGAACTGCGGCGTCGCGGACGTTTCGATGCGCTGTCCCAACCCAACCTGGCGCGTCTGCTCGATCTGGTCGCGCTCGGCACCGTCGCCGACGTGGTGCGCCTGGATGCCAACAACCGCTTATTGGTGGCGCAAGGCTTGGCACGCATGCGCAACGGGCATGCCCGGCCGGGCATCCAGGCGCTATTTACGGCTGCGGGCCGCCGTATCGAGCGCGCCAGCGCGGAAGACCTCGGCTTCGTCATCGGCCCACGCTTGAACGCCGCCGGCCGGCTGGCCGACATGAGCATCGGCATCGAATGCCTGCTGGCCGAGGCCATCGACGCGGCGCTGCCGCTGGCGCGCGAACTGGACCGGCTCAACCGGGAGCGGCGCGAGATCGAGAGCGACATGCAGGCGCAGGCGCTGACCCTGCTCGACGGTGTGACCGTGGCGGATGGCGCCAGCCTGACGCTGTTCGACCCGGCCTGGCACCAGGGCGTGATCGGCCTGCTCGCCTCGCGTCTGCGCGAGCGTCATCACCGGCCGGTGATCGTGTTCGCCGACGGTGGCGATGGCCTGCTCAAGGGATCGGGCCGCGCCATTCCCGGCCTGCACCTGCGCGATGCGCTGGACCGCGTGGACCGGCTCGCGCCCGGGCTGATCCTGCGATTCGGCGGGCATGCGGCGGCGGCCGGCCTGACCTTGCCGCGTGCGCGGCTGGATGAATTCGCCGCACTGTTCGAGGCGGTGGCGCGCGACAGTCTGTCGGCCGCCGATCTGACGCGCTCGATCGAGACCGACGGCCCGCTGGCGCCGGCGGAGTGCACCTTGCGCGACGCCGAGACGTTGCGCGACACGGTATGGGGACAGGGATTCCCGCCGCCGCTGTTCAGCGGCGAGTTCGTGGTCGAAAGCCAGCGTCTGGTCGGCGACCGGCATCTGAAGCTGCGCCTGGCCGGTGGCGGCCTGGCCGCGGATGCCATGCTGTTCTTCCATGACACACCGCTGCCCCAACGCATCGAGGCGGCCTATCGTCTGGAGGTGAACGAATGGAACGGTACGCGCACGCCGCAGTTCCAAGTGACGCACTGGAGCGAGGCGCGTCCGCCTGCCGCCGCCGCAAGCTGAGCGACGCTCAGCGTATCCCGGTCAGGCGCGCCTGCAGCAGATTGCGCAAGGTCGCCAGTGTGGCCAGCTCCGCCTTGGTCAGCTTGACGTCGTCGTGCTGCTGGCCGAACAGCAGGCCCATGGCGTTGCCATCGGCGGCGGTCATGGGCAGCAGGAAGAACGGGTGCAGCGCATGCGCGCGTATCCATGCCGGCAGGTGCGGCGCGATCTCGCCGTCGCGCGGATTGTCGATGTAGATGTCCGCACGCTTGGCCAGCGCGACATGCGCCAGATCGCGCGCAAACTGCGCCGGTAGGGTCAGACCGGCGAGCGCATTGGGTTCGCGCGCGGCCAGCGTGGCGCGCACGCGGTACACCTGCTGTGCCCCGTCGAGCAAAAACACCGCGGCGCGGCTCAAATCCAGCGCCCGGTAGATCACCTCCACCACCATGCCGGCGATGTCGGCGGGTGTGCCGCCCTGTTCGATGGCCGCACGCACCTCCGCTTCACCATCGCGCAGCTTGTCCAACGCCGATGGCGCGGTCGCAGGCGACAGCACATCGGCCGGCGCTGCCGATTGGGTCGATTGCAGCACGCTGGCTCCCGGCTCCAACAGCGCCGCCTGTGTGGCCGACAGCAACTCCTCGTGCGCCAGCCCCAGACGGTCGGCGAAGCGGACGGCCAGGCGCTGCTGCAGTTTCTGCTTGATGTCCTCGCTGGCGCTGGTCGATAGCACCGACGCGGAACTGTCGGCATAGCGGGTGATCGCCAGCAGCCAGTCCTCCACACCCTCCACCTGATCGTCCTGTTCGCCGCGCAGGGTCAGCACGATCCTTGCCGGCAGCCGCCAGTGCCGCGCCACGCTGGCGCCGAGCTGCTCCAGCGTCAGGCCGAGCACGTCGCGCGCGGCGCCCTCCTCGTCCCGACCGGACTGCACGCGCTGCTGGATGCGCGTCCATTCGTGCGGCAGATAGAACGCCGTCAGCAGGCGGCCGACGCGGTGCAGCAAGGCACACACCACGCCCAGCTCGCCGTTCTTCACCTGCATCTTGGCGGTGACGTTGCCGGCCACCGAACCCGCCACCAAGCTGTGCGCCAGTTGCCGGCGCGCGCTCAGGGACTGCGCGTCCATGGCCTCCATCGAGCCGATCACCTTGGCCCCCAAGGCCAGATGGCCTATCGCCTCGAAGCCGAGCACCATCATGGCGTGCGAGATGGTGGCGACATTGCCGCCGATGGGCGCGTACATCGCGGAGTTGGCCAGGCGCAGCACCTTCTGCGTCAGCGATACGTCGGCCAGCACGGCGTTGACCAGCGGCGCACTGTCCTCCGCCCCTACCTCCAGCGCTTCGATGATGCGGGTAACCGAGTGCTCCAATGCGGGGAAGCCACCGCTGGCGTTCATGCGCTCGATGACGCGGGCCAGCAGCGCAGTGTCCGTCTGCGTAGCGCTCGCGGTCACGGCGTCAGCCGCCACACCCCCGCCTCCACCTGGTCCTCGAACGCCTGCGGCGCTACCGGACGTGCCAACAGATAGCCCTGCATCAGATCACAACCCTTGTCGCGTAACAACGCATATTGTGTCTCGTTTTCCACGCCTTCCGCGACCACGCGCAGACCCAGCTCGCGCCCCAGGCTAATAATGGCAGCGACGATGGCCCGGTCGTTGCCGTCGCTGTCCAGGTCCACCACGAAGGTGCGGTCGATCTTCAGGCTGGACAGCGGAAAGCGCTTGAGGTAGGCGAGCGAGGAATAGCCCGTGCCGAAGTCGTCGACGGCGAAATTGACGCCGCGTTCGCGCAGCCGCGACAACAGCGCCTGCGCGCGTTCCGGCTCGCGCATCAGCATGCCCTCGGTCAGCTCCAGGGTCAGCAGCTCGGCCGGCAAGCCCGATTCGTCGAGGGCCCGCTCGATCACGCCGACCAGGTCACCCTGGCGAAACTGGGCCGGCGACAGATTCACGGACGCCTGCAAGCGTGCGCCCCAACGCTGGTTCCAGCGCGCCACCTGATGACAGCTCACACGCAGCGACCAGGCGCCCAGGAACGTGATCAGGCCATTGGCCTCGGCCAGCGGGATGAACTCCGCCGGCGAGACGGCGGCGCCGTCGGTGCGCTGCCAACGCATCAGCGCCTCGACCGCCACCACGTCGCCGCTGGCCGCAGCGACGATGGGCTGGTAATGCATCTCGAATTCGCCGTTGCGCACGGCGTCGTACATCTGGTCTTCCAACATCAGGCGGCGTTCCGCCAGGGCGCCGCCCTCCGGCGCATAGACGTGGCAGCGGTTGCGCCCCGCCTGTTTGGCCAGCGACAGTGCGATTCCGGCCTGCTTGAACAGCGCCTCGGCCTCGCCGGCGTGCTCGGGAAACAGCGCGATGCCGATGCTGGCGGACAAATGGCTCTGGCCGCGGTCATGCTCGAAAGGACGCTGCATCGTCGCCAGCAGTTTGTGCGCCAGCCGGGCCGCATCTTCGGGGGCGCGCATACCGGGCAGCAGCAACGCGAACTCGTCGCCGCCGATGCGGGTCACGAGGTCATCGCCACGCAGTGCGGTGCGCAGTCGCCGCGCCGACTCGCACAGGACCCGGTCGCCCAGCGCATGTCCCAGCGCGTCGTTGATCTTCTTGAAGCCGTCGAGGCCCACCAGCAACAAAGCGAATCCGTTCGTGCCATCCTGCGGTTGGCCGATCGCCTGAGCGAGCGCACGCATCAGTTCGACGCGAGTGCCCAGGCCGGTGAGCGGGTCACGCGTAGCAGCGTCGCCCTCGATCCGATGCGTGACCGGGTCGAACTCCCAGGCAGCGAACAACAGCTCCACCCGCCCCGACGCGCCCGGCAGCGGCAGGATACGGCAGGTGGCCCAACGCTGTGCGCCGTTGCCGGCCAGGAAACGCAGGCTCAGGGCCTGGCGGGCGGCACCGTCACTCGCACGCGCCAGCGCGGCGCGGAGCGCATCGTGGTGTTCGACGGCCACATGCTGGAATAGCCGGTGTTCGGCCCCCGTCTCCGCCGGTTCGGCGGCACCAAGCCAGCCCAGCCCCGCGGGGGGAATGAACAGGAAACGCCCGTCCGCGGTCACGCGCGCGAGGAAATCCGCCAGCCGGTCGGCCAGCCGTTCGCCCGTCGCAGCGGCGACGGGCCGTTCGCTCATTTGACCAATCCCCAGCCGCGCAGACGGGCATAGGCATGCTGCGCCTGGCCGCCCTGATTGGTCAGTTGCAGATAGCGGAAATACTCCTGCGCGGCGCCACGGCGGTCCTGCATCTGTTCCAGCGAATAGCCCTTCAGGAACACCGTGTTGGGGTTACCCGGCAGCAGGCGCTCGAACTCGGTGAACGCCGCCAGAGCCTGATCAGGCTGGCGTGTCTGCAAGAAGGCAACACCCGCGAGGTGATGCGCTTGGGCCTCGGTGGGATAGACCGCCTTGGCCTGGGCCAGATACGGCTTGGCTTCGTCCGGACGCTTCATCGCCATCTGCGTCTTGGCCATCAGCACCAGGCCGGTGTAGTCGTCCGGCGCCAGTTGCAGCGCGCGCCGCATGTGGCCATCGGCGGTTTCGAACTTTTTCTGATTCAACATCGCCTCGCCCTTCTGCTGTTCGGCGATCGCCGGTCGCAGCTTGCGCAGGCGGCTGGTATTGTCCATGTAACGCTCGCGCTGACGTGGGCGGCGCGCCGCCTCCGCATACGTGGTGGCCAGCGCCCGGCGGGTGTTGTCCAGTCGCTCGGAACTCATCGGGTGCGTCGAGAACATCAGTTCCAGCGCATTGGGCTTTTCCCGCGCCTGGCTGTTGAGCATGGTCATCAGATCCTCCATGCCCGCCGGGTTGTGTCCGGAGCGCGCCATGTATTCGAGCCCGAGCGCATCCGCCTCGCGCTCGTTGTCGCGGCTGTAGTGCGCCAACAGCGCACCGCCGCCGATGTTGCCGATCATCTGCGCCAGCGCGCCGTATTGCGGTTGCTTGTCCGCGGCGGCGATGCTGATGCCAGCCACCACGGCTTCCAGCAGTGTGCCCTTGGCCTGGCGTTCGGCGTGATGGCGCGCGTTGACATGGCCCAGTTCGTGGCCGAGCAGCGCCGCCAGTTCGTCCTCGCTCTGCATCTCCAGCAGGATGCCACGTGTGGCGGCGATGGTCCCGCCTGGAAAGGCATAGGCGTTGACGTAGTTGGCATTGACCACGTTGACGTTGTAGGGCATGTCCGGGCGATGGGTGCGCGCCGCCATGTCCTTGCCCAAGGCGCCGACATAGCGGTTCAACTCGGCGTCGCGCGTGATGCCATAGTCCTCCGACAACTGGTGCGGCGAGTGCTGGCGATCCAGTGCGATCTCCTGCTCCTTGCTCATCATCACGAAAGTGGTCCGGCCGGTAACCGGGTCGGTGGCGCAGCCGGTCAACCAGATGGATGCGCCCAGACCCGGGAGCGTCCAGATGAAATCTCGTCTATTCATTGCACTAAATCCGCTTGTTGATAATCGACATTAACTTGTTCAGGGCCGTCGGCCAGCGTCGCCGCGATGATGCCACCGCCCAGGCAGACCTCGTCATCGTAGATCACCACCGACTGGCCGGGGGTGACCGCCCACTGCGGCGTGGCGAAATCGACGCGCATGCGGTCGTGGTCCAGGACGCTGATCACACAGCCGGCATCGCGCTGCCGGTAACGTGTCTTGGCCGCATAACGCGCGCCCACGCGTGGCGGTGCGCCCACCCAGTGCAGGTCTTCGGCGATCAGCGAGGTCGCGCTCAACAGCGGATGGTCATGTCCCTGGACCACGATCAACCGGTTGTGTTCCAGATCCTTGCCGGCGACAAACCAGGCCGCTCCTTCGGCCGCCGCACGGATGCCGCCGATGCCCAGGCCCTTGCGCTGGCCCAGGGTGTAATACATCAGCCCCTGGTGGCGCCCTACCACCTGGCCTGCGGGTGTCACCATGTCGCCCGGCTCGATCGGCATGTAGCGCTGCAGAAAGGCACGAAACGGCCGTTCGCCGATGAAACAGATGCCGGTGCTGTCCTTCTTGCCGGCCACCGGCAATCCGGCCGCGCGTGCCAGATCGCGCACTTGCGGCTTGGTCAACTCGCCCAGCGGGAACAGCGCACGCGCGATCTGCGCCTGGCTCAGCCGGTACAGGAAATAGCTCTGGTCCTTGTCGCCATCCACGCCCTTGAGCAACTCGCGCGTCGGCGATTCGCCGCGCAGGCGCGCGTAATGGCCGGTGGCGATGTGGTCGGCACCCAGACCCAGGGCATGGTCGAGAAAAGCCTTGAACTTGATCTCGGCGTTGCACAGCACGTCGGGATTGGGCGTGCGCCCGGCCCGGTACTCGTGCAGGAAATGCGCGAACACGCGCTCGCGGTAGGCGGCGCTGAAGTTGACCAGATCGACCTCGATGTCCAGCGCGTCGCCGATCGCCAGCGCATCCAGGAAGTCCTGACGCGCCGGGCAGGCGGGATCGTCGTCGTCGTCTTCCCAGTTCTTCATGAATACGCCGGTCACCTCATGGCCTTGCTGGCGCAGCAGCCATGCGGTGACGGCGGAATCGACCCCGCCGGAGAGACCGACGACCACGCGGCTCATGATGCGTCGCCGAATTCCGCCAGCAGATCGAGCGGAAAGCGGCGCCCGGTGTGAAAATCGTCGACGCAACGTTGCAGCAGCGGACTGCGGTGGCGGGCGCGCACAGCGGCGATCTCCGCGGGTGTCAGCCAGGCCGTGCGCAGGATGCCTTCATCCAGCGGCGCGGTGGGATCGAAGCCGGTGACCACGCCGGTGAAGGCGAAACGCAGGTAGGTGCGCTCGGCATGCGCGGGTGACGTCCAGCGGTAGACACCGAGCAGTTCGGTCGGCTCGAAATGGTGCGCGGTCTCCTCGAAGGTCTCGCGTCGCACCGCGTCCAGCAACGACTCGCCGGGTTCGAGATGGCCGGCCGGCTGATTGAAGCGCAGACCGTCCTCGGTGCGCTCCTCGACCAGCAGAAAGCGGCCGTCCTGCTCGATCACGGCGGCCACCACGACATGGGGTTTCCAGATTGCGCTCATGGGGAAGGACGCGGCCGGGCGGCCCCGGCCCGGTCACCTGCGGGCAGTGTCGATGCCGGGATTGTAGGCGCTGCGCCCGTGGCGCGGGGGAGTCGAATCTGGTGGGCAGTACTGGGATCGAACCAGTGGCCCCCGCCGTGTGAAGGCGGTGCTCTACCGCTGAGCTAACTGCCCGAAAGAGGCGCGCATTCTAAAGAAACGGGCGGATCGCGGTCAAAGGCTTTTTCGCCTGCCCGGGGGCTCCGGTCGCGCCGTGCATGGGATGGGATGCGGCGTTCCAGTAAAATGCCGCACTTTTCCGCTACCTCGCGCATCATGGTCCGCACCCGCTTCGCGCCCTCCCCCACCGGCTATCTGCATATCGGCGGTGCCCGCACCGCGCTGTTCTCGTGGGCGTTCGCGCGCAGGATGGGGGGTGAGTTCGTGCTGCGCATCGAGGATACCGATCTGGAGCGCTCGACCCAGGCTTCGGTGCAGGCGATCCTGGACGGCATGGCTTGGCTGGGCCTGGACTGGGACGAGGGACCGTACTACCAGATGCAGCGTCTGGAGCGGTATCGGGCCGTGGTCGACGAACTGCTCGAGGCCGGCCATGCGTACTACTGCTACGCCAGCAAGGATGAACTGGATGCCATGCGCGAAGCGCAGAAAGCACGCGGCGAGAAGCCGCGTTACGACGGACGCTGGCGCCCGGAACCGGGCAAGACCCTGCCGTCGCCGCCCGCCGGCGTGACGCCGGTGATCCGCTTCCGCACGCCGCGCGAGGGTGAAGTCACCTTCCACGACATGATCAAGGGGCCGATCACGGTCGCCAACGCGGAACTGGACGATCTGGTGATCATGCGCGGCGACGGCGTGCCCACCTACAACTTCGGCGTGGTGGTCGACGACTGGGACATGCGCATCAGTCACGTCATCCGCGGCGACGATCATGTCAACAACACGCCACGGCAGATCAACATCCTGAAGGCCCTGGGCGCGCCCATTCCCACGTACGCGCACGTGCCGATGATCCTCGGCCAGGACGGCGAACGCCTGTCGAAGCGGCACGGCGCGGTCTCGGTATTGCAGTACCGTGACGAGGGCTATCTGCCGGAGGCGCTGCTCAACTATCTCGCGCGCCTGGGCTGGAGCCACGGCGATGACGAGAAGTTCGACGCGCGCCAGTTCGTCGAGTGGTTCGACGTCACCCATGTCAGTCATTCCGCCGCGCGCTTCGACATGGCCAAGCTGACCTGGCTCAATCAGCAATACCTGAAGGAGGCGGACGATGCGCGCCTGGCCGAACTGGTGCGGCCGTTCCTCGCGGCCCAAGGCATCACCGCGGCCGACGATGCCCGCTTGACGGCGCTGGTCGGCCTGGTCAAGGAGCGGGTCGCGACCTTGGCCGAGCTGGCCGACGCGCTGCACATCTACTACCACCAGACGCTGCCGGACGAGGCCGAGGTGCGCGCCAAGCTGGTCGCAGCGGCCGTGCCGGCGTTCGAGGCGCTGCGCGCGGCGTTCGCTGAAGTCGCCTGGGAGGCACCGGCGCTGGGCGCGTTGATCAAGGACACGGCGCAGAACCATGGCCTGAAGATGGGTCAGGTCGGCATGCCGTTGCGTCTGGTGTTGTTCGGCACGGCACAAACACCCGCCATCGACCAGACGCTGGCGCTGCTCGGGCGCGCCGAGACTTTGCGCCGTTTCGATGCAGCCTGGCCTCGGGTGCGCGCAGCGCTGGCTTGAGCCGCCGCGAGGTGGAGCAAACCCGACCGGCACGGCTACAATCGCCGGCCGCGACCCCTCCGATAACGACTAAGCCAAAACGCGTAGCCATGTCCAGCAAGATGAAGCTCATCGGTTCCCTGACCAGCCCGTTCGTGCGCAAGGTGCGCCTGGTCGCCGCGGAAAAGTTCATCGAATACGAATTCGTCGTCGACGTGCCGTGGGATGACGCCACACACGTGCCCGATTTCAACCCGCTGGGCAAGGTGCCGGTGTGGGTGCAGGAGGACGGCAAGGCGTTGTACGACTCGCGCGTGATTGTCGAGTACTTGGACAACATCAGCCCGGCCGGGCACGTACTGCCCAAGGAGCCGCGGCCGCGCATCGTGGTCAAGCGCTGGGAAGCCCTGGCCGACGGCGTGTGCGATGCCGCCGCGCTGGTCCACCTGGAAAAGAAGCGTCCGCTGGCGCAGCAGAACGCCGACTGGATAGGCCGGCAGATGGGCAAGGTGCGCGCCGGTCTGAAGTGCATGAGCGACGATCTGGGTCAGCAGACCTGGTGCACCGGCGAGATGTTCTGTCTGGCGGACATCGCGCTGGGTTGCGCGCTGGGTTATCTGGAGTTCCGTTTCCCGGAGATCGACTGGCGGCGCGACCATCCCAACCTGTCCGAAGTGTATGACCGGCTGATGCAGCGCCCCACGTTCAGGGATACCGCACCGATAGGCTGAGCGCATCGGTGCCGCCGGCCGGCGGCACCGCACATCTGCCGCACCCGAGCTACATTGAAACTGAAGCCGTTCGTGATGCCGCACGACGCGCGGCGTAACCTGGTGGAGGTGACATGTTGCAAGTGCGTCCCGCCGCGGTCGCGGGTCTGTTCTATCCCGATGACCCGCGGCGTCTGCGTGATCAACTGACCGAGTATCTGTCCGCCGCCGCGGAGAACCCGGGCCTGCGACCCAAGGCCCTGGTCGCGCCGCACGCCGGTTATGTCTATTCCGGCCCGATCGCAGCGCGCGCCTATGCGCTGCTGCGCCCCTGGCGCGCTTCGATCCGCCGTGTGGTGCTGCTCGGGCCGGTGCACCATGTCTGGGTCACCGGACTGGCGTTGCCCGGTGTCGATGCGTTCGTCACGCCGTTGGGGCAGGTCATGCTCGACCGCGATGCCGTGGCCGAGGTTGCCCGACTGCCGGGCGTGGAGACCCTGCCTGCCGCGCACGCACGCGAGCACTCCCTGGAGGTCCATCTGCCCTTCCTGCAGACCGCCTTGGCGGACTTCCGGCTGGTGCCGCTGGCCGTGGGCGGCGCCGATGCCGAGCAGGTGGCGGGCGTACTCGATCACTTGTGGGGCGGCGATGAAACGCTGATCGTGGTCAGTTCGGATCTGTCGCATTACCTGCCCTACGACCTGGCGCGCCGGGTCGACGACGCCACGGCGCACGCCATCCTGGCGCTCGACGACCATCTCGTCGGCGAACAGGCCTGCGGCGCTCATCCGCTCAACGGGCTGTTGCGCTGCGCACGCCGGCGCGGCCTGACGCCGCACCTGTTGGACCTGCGCAATTCCGGCGATACCGCCGGCGATCGGCAGCGTGTGGTCGGCTACGGCGCATTCGCGTTCACGGAGGCCGCGCATGGCCGCGCTTGAGCCACGGCAGGGGCGCGTGCTGCTGGCGCTGGCGCGCGACGCCATCGCACGGGCATTGGGGCAGGCCGGCACCGTCACCGTGTCGCCCGAAGACGCCGCCTGGCTGGATGTTCCAGGTGCGACCTTCGTCACCTTGACCCAACAAGGCGCATTGCGCGGCTGCATCGGCTCGCTGGAAGCGCGCCGCAAGCTGCGCGACGACGTCGTCGCCAATGCCCGGGCCGCGGCCTTTGCCGATCCGCGCTTTGCGCCGCTGACGGCAGACGAACTGGCGCGAACGCGGGTCGAAGTCTCGGTGCTGAGTACACCCGAGCCGATGCCGTGGGCGGATGAAGCCGATGCGCTGGCCCGGCTGCGCCCGGGCATCGACGGCGTGATCCTGGAGTGCGGCCGGCACCGCGCCACCTTCCTGCCGCAGGTGTGGACCCAGTTGCCCGAGCCGCGCGCGTTCATGGCGCATTTGAAACAGAAGGCCGGGCTCGATGCCGGCTTCTGGTCGCCGGATGTGCGCCTCGCCCGCTACACGGTGCAGAAGTTCCAGGAGGATGCCGCATGAACCTGCCCGAATCCGACCATCCGGCGCGTTGGTGGCACCCGCTCGACGACGGGCGCATCCAGTGTGACCTGTGCCCGCGCGACTGCCGCCTGCACGAGGGTCAGCGCGGCGCCTGCTTCGTGCGCGCGATGCGCGGCGGCGGCATGGTGCTGACCACCTATGGCCGCAGTTCCGGTTTCTGCGTCGACCCGATCGAGAAGAAGCCGCTCAACCACTTCTATCCCGGCTCGTCCGTGCTGTCGTTCGGCACCGCCGGCTGCAATCTCGCCTGCAAGTTCTGCCAGAACTGGGACATCTCCAAGTCCAGGGACATGGACCGGCTGATGCAGGCCGCCAGCCCCGAGCAGATCGCGCTGGCGGCGCAACGTCTGGGCTGCGCCAGCGTGGCTTACACCTACAACGACCCGGTCATCTTTGCCGAATATGCCATCGACACCGCCGCCGCCTGCCGCGCGCACGGCATCCATAGCGTGGCGGTCAGCGCCGGCTACATGCACCCCGCGGTCACACGCGAGTTCTACGCCGTCATGGATGCGGCCAACATCGACCTCAAGGGCTTCACCGACACGTTTTATGCCAGATACTGCGGCGGACACCTGCAGCGAGTGCTCGACACGCTGGTCTACCTCAGACACGAGACCGCGGTATGGTTGGAGATCACCACGCTGCTGATCCCGACGCTGAACGACGGCGATGCCGAACTGCGCGCGCTGGCGCAGTGGATATATCGTGAACTGGGCCCGGACGTGCCGCTGCATTTCACCGCGTTCCATCCGGACTGGAAGATGCGCGACCTGCCGCCCACGCCAGCGTCGACACTGGCGCGCGCCCGCAACCTGGCCTTGGCCGAGGGCCTGCACTACGTCTACACCGGCAATGTGCACGACCGCCGCGGCGGCACGACGTACTGCCCGCACTGCCAGGCGGCGCTGATCGAACGCGACTGGTACGAGATTCCCGCCTATCGCGTCACCGACGATGGTTGCTGCCCGCAGTGCGGCACGGCCATCGCCGGCCGGTTCCAGCGCTATTCCGGCGCGTTCGGCAGCCGCCGCATTCCGGTGGACATCGCTGCGCGCGCCTGACAGCGCGAGGCGCTACCGGTCCGCATGCCGCGCCAGTTGCACGTGTGGCACCTGCGGCGCATCCATCCGCGCGGCGTGCAGCCGTTTGCGCTGGGCCTGACGCATCGCAGTGTCGCTGTAACCGCGTTCGATCCTGAGCCTGAGCGGCTCGCCAGCGGACGGCCTCAGCGCCGTCGCTTCGCGCGGCAGCGCGGTGCCCGGCGGCGCGATGTGCGTCGCCGCCATCAGCAGCAGTACCGCGAACTGTTCGGTGTACATGGTGTTCCTCCATTCCGTTCGGCCGGCACATGCCGGCCTGCCCAGACTAGTCCGGCAGGCACCGCGGCATCAGCAACCCGCTTGCAACCCGGTGGGCCGCGCGCGTGGGCCAACCGGGTTGGTATACGGGTGCATCGGCGACGGCTATCGTTGCATCTGTGACTCAACGCGACGTGAGGAGGCGGCATGTCTTTCCTGCAAGAACAATGGCAGTCCCATCGCCGGCAGCTCAACCCGCCCCGGCGTTACAGCAGTCAGCGCGAGTTCGAAGCCGATTGGGTGGGGGGGCTGCGCCGGCGTTACGGCCTGTCGCAGGAAGCCCTGGCGATGATGGCCGGCGTTTCCGTCACCACCGTACAGAACTGGGAGAACCCCGGCAGCCGCAAGAACATCGCGCCGCACAACCAGGAGCGGTTGCGCGACATCGAACGGCAGTTGTGGATCCAGTCGCACGTCACGCTGCTGGAACCCTGCCCGCCCTACATTCGCGCGCTGCACGACCTGCTCGCCGCCAACCGCGACGACAGCGCCCGTGGCCTGGCGCAATACCTGATCGACACCCTGCCGGAGACCGATCCGGAACGCCCTCGTCTGTTGCACTGGGCGGGACTGGCCTACAGCATCGCCGATCCGTGCTCACCCAAGGCGCGTGAATATCAAGCTGCGGCGCTGCGCGCATTGGGACGGCAGCGCGGCCCTTTGGCGGCGGCCATCGAGAATGAGGTGCTGGGCAGCCAGTTCGAGGATCTGCTCAAACTGCCGGCGGGCGAACAGCGCACCCGGCAAGCGCAAGAACTGCTGGCCGCCTGCGAACGCCTGTTCCAGCGCGATGGCCAGCCCGCCTATCAGTGGAACGCACTGGAAGTCGCCTGTCGTGCGCCGCTGCCCGCCGCCACCCAGTACCGGCTATTGAACGAGTTGAACCGGTTGCTGGGTGAGGCCGCGGTACGCCACAGAGTGATGAGCGACAACGCGTATGAAGCCGTGCGGCCGGTATACAGCGGCCCGACGCTGGTGAACTGAAGCGCGAGGGAGAAGCTCATGTCCTGCAAATCTCTCGTATTCGCCCTGTTGCTGGCGTCGTCGCTCGCATCCATGCAGGCTTCCGCCGCGCACGTGCAAGCGCCATGCGCGCTCGGTCGCAGCCTCACGGTCCCGATGACACCGTTGCTGCTGGCCTGGCAGCGCGTCGGTGCGCCTGCCCAGCAGCAGGTCTGAGCGGCCACGTCCGAAACCCGACGGTGGTCATGGCGGGGACGGCCGCCGGGCGCTAGCATGCGCCTCCCCATGACTTCCGGCGGAGCACGGCCATGCCCATCGTCTGGCGCGAGCAGATGAGTGTCGGCAACGACCTCATCGACCAGGACCATCGCTATCTGGTCTGCCTGATCAACTCCATCGAACTGGCCATGCGCCATCAGGAGGACAGCGACGCACTGTTGAGTTTCGTCGGCGAGCTGGTCCATTACACCCACTTCCATTTCGAACGCGAGGAACGCATACAGAAGAAGATGCTCTACCCGCAGACCGGCACGCACCGCGAGGTGCATCAGGAAATCCTGGCTCACATCGGCGAATTGCAGGCGGACGTGCGCGAATACCACGAACACGTGCGTGACGGCACACTGGTCGAAGGCGAACGTGAGCTGGTGATCCAGCGGGTCATGCTGCTGCTGCGCGAGTGGGTGCTGGACCACGTGCTCAAGCACGACAAGCGCATGGAGCCCTATCTGCGCAAGCTGCCGGCCAATTTCGAGTGATGCGGCCTATGCCAACGCACGTGCCCTGGCCGCTGCACCAGGCACAGCGCCGTGAGGCCATGAGGTTAAGGTCAGCGCGCCAGCAGGTGCGACGCCATGCCATCCGCCAGCTTGGGCTCGAACCAGGTCGACTTGGGCGGCATCACTTCATTGGCGTCGGCCACCGCCATCAGGTCTTGCATGCGCGTCGGGTGCAGTGACAGGGCCAGCGCCATCTCGCCGGAATCGACGCGTTTCACCAGCTCGCCCAGGCCGCGGATGCCGCCGACGAAATCGATGCGTTTGTCACGGCGCGGATCGGTGATGCCCAACACCGGCCCGATCAGATGGTTCTGCAACAGACTGACGTCGAGGCGGCCGACCGGGTCGTGCGGAATCAGGTCGTGGCGGATGGTGAGTCTCATCCAGCGGCCGTTGAGATAGAGGCCGAACTCGCCGGGGCGGTCGGGTCTGACCGGCTGGTCCTGCATCTCGATCATGAAGTTCTCCGCCACGCGCGCCATGAACGCCGGCTCGGACAGGCCGTTGAGGTCGCGGATCACGCGGTTGTAATCGAGGATACGCATCTGATGATGCGGGAAGATCACCGACAGGAAGTAGTTGTACGGCTCGTCGCCGCGGTGCGCCGGATTCGCCGCCTTGCGCGCCGCGCAGATGCGGCTGGCGGATGCCGAGCGATGATGGCCGTCGGCGATGTACAGCGCCGGCAGGGCTGCGAACAGCTCGGTCAGCCGGGCGATGCGGGCCGGGTCACGGATGACCCACAGCGTATGACGCACCGGTTCGCCAGCGATCCAGTCGGCCAGCGCGTCGGCGTCCGGTTCGGCCGTCGTCACCTCGGCCAGGATCGCATCCACCTCCGGCGCGTCGGGATAGGCCAGCAACACCGGTCCGGTCTGCGCGTCCAGCGCGTCGATCTGCCGCACCCGGTCGTCCTCCTTGTCCGGCCGCGTGTATTCATGCTTGCGGATGCGGTTGGTGTCGTAATCGGCGACGCTGGCGGCGGCCACCAGACCGGTCTGCGTGTGACCACCCATGATCAGCCGATACGCGTAGTAACAGGGCTGCTCGTCCTGGCGCAGGACGCCGGCATCGCGCATCCGGCGCAGGTTGTCCGCGGCCTTGGCGTAGACCTCGGCGGCATAGGGGTCGGTACCCGGCGGCAGGTCGATCTCGGGCTTGGAGATGTGCAGGAAGCTCCACGGCCGTCCTTGCGCCAGCGCGCGCGCCTCCTCGGTATCGAGCACGTCGTAGGGTGGCGCGATGACTTCCGACGCGCGGCCGGGCGCTGGACGCAGGGCGGGAAACGGGGTGACGAGCGGGCGGGCGGTGGTCATGAGAACCTGGCTTCGATGAAAGCCGGAATTCTATCGTGCCGAAAAGGCCGCGGCGCTGGCTCGGTCGAAACCCTCGGCGGCCATGGCACACGCCATCCGTTTCCGGCTGTGCCGAAAAGGCCGCGGCGCTGGCTCGGTCGAAACGGGTGTCATGGGTTCTGTTTGTCAGGATAATGCCGCACGAACCGGCCAGCCCTCCATCCGGCCCCGTCACCTGCTCTGCTACGGTGCTTCGCCATGCCGCGCCTGTCCAAACCTCGCCTGAATGCCGCACAGCGCAACCGTCTCGACTGGTTGGCGCAAGCGCTGTTCACTACGTTGCGCCTGTTCCGCAAGAACCAGTTGCAGAACCACGCCGCCGCCACCGCGTTCTATTTCCTGCTGTCCGCCGCGCCGCTGATCCTGCTGTTGATGTATGCGGCCCAGTATCTCGCCTCGGTGGCGGAGAATTCGGTGCCGGCGGTCATGTTGCTGGCGGCTTTGTACGAGCAGTTCAACCTGGACCATCTCGCCAGCCTCGGCCTGATACCGCAGCGCGCGCAGGTGGCCGCGGGCGGTGTCGGCATGCTCACGCTGCTGCTGTCCTCCCGCGGCCTGGTGCACGCGCTGCAGGGCGCGTTCCATGTGATCTTCCCGGACGAGTCGAAGCAGCGTTTCGTGCTGCACTGGCTGCAACCGCTGATCATCATTCCCGTGGTGTTCGCACTGGTGCTGCTGGCCGTGGCGGTGCAGGCCGTGCTCAGTTTCCTCGCCAGCGTCGACCTGCTCGGCGATGCGCGCGCCGGCCTGCTCAAGGCGCTCAACACCGGCTTCGCACTGCTGGTGGTGTGGGGGCTGTTCCACGCCACCCTGCGTCGCCTGCCGCACCGTGCGCCGCCGCTGCGCCCCACGCTGGCGGTCGGCGCGCTGGCCACGGTCAGTCTGGCGGTACTGTTTTACGGCTTCGGGTTGTTCTTCCGCGTCGAGAAATATCAGGCGCTGTATGGCGCCGTGGGTGGGGTGGTGTTCGTGCTGATCGGCGCGTTCGTTGCCTGTCTGGTGTTCTATTTCTGGGCGCAGTTCCTATACGCGTTGAGCAAGGTCGACGTCGCCGCGCTGGAAAAGCTGTTCCTCGCCGGCAGCGGCGCCGGCGCCGACAAGCTGGAGGCGCTGGTGTTCGCGCGCGGCAACCGACTGCTGGCGCGCTACGGACGAACCTTCGCGCCCGGCGACGTGCTGATCCGCGAGGGCGACCGCACGCGCGAAGCCTTCTTCATCTATGCCGGGCAGGCCGCGGTCTACAAGCAGGTCGGCGACGGCGAGGTGCATCTGATGGACATCGACGAAGGCAACCTGCTGGGCGAGATGGCCTATCTGCTCAACGAGACGCGCACCGCCACGGTGCGCGCCAAGACCGAGGTGACCGCGCTGGTGCTGCCGCCGGAACTGCTGGAGGAACTGATGCGCTATTCCGCGCCGCTGGCGCGCCGCGTCGTCGATACCCTGGCCCAGCGCCTGATGCACATGAATCAGGTGGCGCGCGCCTGAAGTCACGTCACCCCGCGGGTCGCCATCGTTTCCGGGATAATGGCGGCCGCATTCCGGATTGCCTCATGCCCGTTCCACCCGCACTTCCCCCTTTGCCTGCGGCCGGCCAGCGCCTGCGCCTGCCCACCCCGCCCGGTTCCGCCGACAGCCATTTGATCGCCACCTACGCCGGCTCGAAACGTCTGCTGGTACTCACCGCCGATGCGCGTGATGCCAGCCGCGTCGCCGAGGAGCTGATGTGGTTCGACCCGGCGCTGGCGGTGCGCGTGTTTCCGGACTGGGAAACACTGCCCTACGACCCGATCTCGCCGCATCCCGACCTGGTGTCCGAGCGGCTGGCCGCGCTGTGGCTGGCCGCGCAGCAACGCCTGCACGTGCTGGTCGCGCCGGCCGCCACCGCCATGCAACGGCTGTGTCCGCCCGCCTTCCTGGATGCGCGCGCCTTCCTACTGAAGGAGAAAGACCGGCTCGACGCCGACCGGCTGCGCACCCGCCTGATCCAGGCCGGTTACCACGCGGTCAACCAGGTGCTGTCGCCGGGGGAGTTCGCGGTTCGCGGCGGCATCATCGATCTGTACCCCATGGGTACGGCGCTGCCGTTCCGCATCGATCTGTTCGACGACGAGATCGAGTCCATCCGCACCTTCGATCCGGACACCCAGCGCACACTGTACCGTGTCGCCGACATCCGCCTGTTGCCGGCACGCGAGGTGCCGCTGGACGACGACGGCATCAGCCGCTTCCGCCAGAACTTCCGCGACCGCTTCGAGGGCGATCCGTCCAAGAGCGCGTTGTACCGCGACGTCTCCAACAAGCTGGCGCCGGGCGGCATCGAGTACTACCTGCCGCTGTTCCATGACGGCACGGCGACGCTGTTCGATTACCTGGCCGAGGACACCGCCGTGGTGGCGCTGGGCGACCTGGCGCAGGCGGCGGACAATTTCTGGCGCGACACACAGAGCCGCTACCGCTTGATGCAGGGCGACCGCCAGCGACCGCTGCTGCCGCCGGACGACCTGTTCCTGCCGCCGGATGCCTTCTTCGGCCGCCTGCGCCCCTACGCCCGTCTGGAACTGAGAGCCGATGCCGATGGCACGCCCCTGCCCTACCGGCCGGCGCCTCAGGTGGAGGTGGAACGCAAGGCCGACAACCCCTATCACCGCCTGCAAGCGCATTTGCAAAGCCAGGCCGGCACCACATTGCTGGTGGCGGAAAGCCTGGGTCGGCGCGAGACCCTGGCCAATGCGCTGGCCGAGTACGGTTTGAAGCCGGTACTGCGCGAGGGCTGGGGCTTCACGCCCGCGATGCCCGCGGGTGACGCTGCCCGGAACGACGCAGCGGACGGCCATCGTTTCCTGCTCGCCACCGGTCCGCTCGCCACCGGTTTCGTCGATCTGGGCAGACAACTCGCGGTCATCACGGAAACCGAGCTGTACGCGCGCACCGCCGTCAGTCGTCGCACGCGCGACGGCCGGCGCGCCAGCACGGCCGAGGGACTGCTCAAGGATCTGTCCGAACTGAAGGTGGGCGATCCGGTGGTGCACGTGCAGCATGGCATCGGCCGCTATCAGGGCCTGACCGGCATGGATCTGGGCGACGGCACGGAGGAGTTCCTGACGCTGGAGTTCGCCGGCGGCGACAAGCTGTACGTGCCGGTGGCGCACCTGCACCTGATCAGCCGCTATCTGGGCGGCGACCCCGATGCCGCACCCCTGCATCGCCTGGGCAGCGGCCAATGGGAGAAGGCGCGCCGACGGGCCATGGAGAAGGCGCGCGATACGGCGGCGGAATTGCTCAACCTGTATGCGCAACGCGCGGCGCGGCAGGGACACGCGTTCCAACTGTCGGAACACGAGCTCGATGCCTTCGCCGCCGGCTTCGGCTTCGAGGAGACGCCGGACCAACTCGCGGCCATCGAAGCGGTGGTGCGCGACATGACCAGCGGGCGGCCGATGGACCGCCTGGTGTGCGGCGACGTCGGCTTCGGCAAGACTGAGGTGGCGTTGCGCGCCGCCTTCGTCGCGGTATCCGGCGGCCGGCAGGTGGCGGTGCTGTGTCCCACCACGCTGCTGGCGGAACAGCATTTCCAGACTTTCTCCGACCGTTTCGCCGATCTGCCGGTGCGCCTGGCCGAGCTGTCGCGCTTCCGTTCCGCCAAGGAGGTGGCGGCGACGCTGGAGGGCCTGCGCAGCGGCCGCATCGACATCGTCATCGGCACGCACAAGCTGTTGCAGAAGGACGTGGTGTTCAAGAACCTGGGGCTGGCCATCCTCGACGAGGAGCACCGCTTCGGCGTGCGCCAGAAGGAGCGGCTGAAGGAACTGCGCGCCGAGGTCGAC
>CAYTRH010000002.1:0-54140 GCA_964440155.1 uncultured Thiobacillus sp.
AGACGCGCGCGTGGCGCCGACGCGGACAGCGCCGCCGCCGCCAGCCCCAGCGCGCCGACCAGCAGCAGTACGCGCCCCGGCGTCAGCCAGTCGATGGCGGCCACCACTGCCAGCGCACCGACGCCGGCGCCGATCAGATCGGCGGAATACAGCCGATGGCGCTGTTCGCGCAAGGCCATCAGCGCCAGGCCGATGCCGCCACCGGCGCACAGGAACGGCAGCGCCAACAGCGCGTAGGTGGCCAGCAGGCGCAGGCTCTGGGTGGTATCCCAGGCCAGTTCCAGCGGGTTGAAGGCAATGGCGCGCGCCGCCAGGAAGGCGGCGACGGTGCCCAGGCCGAACAGTGCCGCGGCGCTCGCCAGCGCAGCGGGCAGGTGGCGCACCAGGCGCTCGCCCCAGCGCGTCAGCAGGGCGCCGCTCAGGCCGAAGCCGAGCAGCGCCAGGCTGATGATCATGTGCGCATAGTGGTGCCACTGGATCAGCGCGAACAGCCGGGTCAGCAGCACCTCGTAGGCCAGGGTCGCGGCGGACAGCAGGAAGATCGCGCCGAGCGGCGCCGGCTCCCCGCGTGCGGTGGCGGGTGGCTCGCCACCCTGTGTCATCGACCCGGCCCGGCGGTGAGCGGCACGAACGCCACCGGCAGGATCTCGCGCAGGCTGACGCGGCCGTCCGCGTCCTTGCGCAACAGCACCAATTCCTGGGTGTGGAACGGCGCACCGACCGGTATGACCATGTGCCCGCCCGGTTTCAACTGGGCCACCAGCGGCGGCGGGATGTGGTCGGCCGCGGCGGTGACGACGATGGCGTCGAACGGCCCCTTGTCGCTCCAGCCGAAATAGCCGTCGCCCAGGCGGGTCTCGACGTTGCCGTAGCCCAGCCGGCGCAGGCGGGTCTGCGCGTCCCCGGCCAGCGGCGCGATGATCTCGATGCTGTAGACGCGTCGCGCCAGTTCGGCCAGGAACGCGGCGTGGTAGCCCGAGCCGGTGCCGATCTCCAGCACCGTCTCGTCGCCCTTCAGTTCCAGCAACTGCGACATCAGCGCGACGATGAACGGCTGCGAGATGGTCTGGCCGTGACCGATCGGCAGCGGCCGGTTGAGATAGGCCTGGCCACGGCGCGCCGGTGCGACGAATTCATGGCGCGGCACCTTGCCCAGCGCTGCCAGCACGGCGGCGTCGAAGCGTCCACCCGGGAGCACATGGCGGGCATGGCGTGCCTCGGCGGCCACTTCCTGCACCAGGCGTGCGCGTTCACGTGCGAATTCGTCGGCGCCCGCGCTCGCCGGCATCAGGGGCAGCAACGAAATCAGCCAATACCAGCGCATGGTGTGATCTCCTCGGTGCTCAACCCTTGATGCAGATCATCGGTTCCAGCCGCGCAACGATGTGCGCCAGGCCGGCGCGTGCCGCCGCCTCGACCACCGCGCCGACATCCTTGTAAGCGCCCGGCGCTTCCTCGGCGACGCCACGCATGGACGGGCTGCGTACCAGGATGCCGCGCGCGGCCAACTGCTCCACTACGGCGCGACCGTTCCACTGGCGCATCGCCTGATTCCGGCTCAGGTTGCGGCCGGCGCCGTGGCAGGCCGAGGCGAAACCGGCTGCCGCACCGCACCCGGCCAGGATGTACGAGGCCGTGCCCATACTGCCGCCGATGATCACCGGCTGGCCGGCGGCGCGCAGCGATGCGGGCAGATCCGGATGATCGGGGCCGAATGCGCGCGTGGCGCCCTTGCGGTGCACGAACAGGCGGCGTTGCACGCCGTCGAGCGTGTGTATTTCCTCCTTGCAGGTGTTGTGCGACACGTCGAACAGCAGTTCCAGGCGCGCCGCCGGCAGCAGCTCGGCGAAGGCTTCGCGCGCCAGGTGGGTGAGGATCTGCCGATTGGCCAGCGCGCAGTTGATGCCGGCACGCATGGCGCCGAGATAGGCGCGCCCCAGCTCGGAGGTCAGCGGCGCGCAGGCCAGCTCGCGGTCCGGCAGGGATAGTCCGTGCGCCGGCGCGGCCAGCACCATGGCCTTAAGGTAGTCGCTGCCGATCTGGTGGCCCAGGCCGCGCGAGCCGCAATGGATGCTCACCATCACGTCGCCGGTCGCCAGGCCGTACACCCGTGCGCGCTCGGGATCGAGCACGGCGGCGACGTGCTGCACCTCGAGGTAATGATTGCCGGAGCCCAGGGTGCCCATCTCGTGCTTCTGGCGCTCCTTGGCCTGAGCCGATACCCGACCCGGCTCGGCGCCCTCCATCCGCCCGTGTTCCTCGATGCGTTCCAGGTCCGCCGGCGTGCCGTAGCCGCGTCGTACCGCCCAGACGGCACCGTCCAGCAGCATCGCGCGCATCTCGTCGGCGTCCAGATGCAGCGCCCCGGTACTGCCCAGGCCGGCGGGGATGCGTCGATACAGCAGATCGGCCAACCAGGTCTGCACCGCCGTAACGTCGGCGCGGGCCAGGCCGGTGTGCAGCGTGCGCACGCCGCAGGCGATGTCGAAGCCGACACCGCCGGCCGAGACCACGCCGCCCGCGTCGGCATCGAACGCGGCCACGCCGCCGATGGGAAAGCCATAGCCCCAGTGCGCGTCGGGCATGGCCCAGGCGGCGCCGACGATACCCGGCAGGCTGGCGACGTTGCACAACTGCTCGCGCACCTTGTCGTCCATGGCGCGCAGCAATGCCTCGTCGGCGCATAGCATGGCCGGCACGCGCATGGCTCCATGCGCCTCGATGCGCCACAGATCGGGCTGAATCTGATCGATGCCGGTGAGTTTCATGATCCGCTCCCGTCGGTGCCGGGCTCATACGTCCACGACGCAGCGTGCGTGCCAGACGCCCTCGGCATCGCGCGTCACGGCAAGGCCGGTATAGGTCGCGCCCTTGACCTCGACCGCCGGCGCGTGGCGCGCCCGGTCCAGTGCCTCACCCCAGGCGCGGGCATGCAGAGCGTCGTCGTCCAGGGTCACGTCGAAGCGCGAGAACAGCATGTGTTGCGTGGCCATGGTGTACACCAGCGCATTCAGCCAGTCGGCCAGCAGCAAGGCCCGGTCCGGTGCCGTGCAGTTGATCTCGCGCGGCTCGGCCGGCCGTACCCGCTGCGGATCGGTGATCACCGCCGTCAGTGCCAGCGCGGCCTGCGCAAACGCTTGCTCCGGCGTCGCGCCCCAGCCATGCACGCCGATATCCGCCACGTGTTGGAAATGCTGCCAGCCCGCCATGTCTTCGACTTCGACGCGGCCTCGTCGCGCCGCCCTATCTCCAGCGTAGACGATGGCGCGTGCCGCACCGCCGTCAGGCGGCACTGGGTCGGGCCGGATCGATACGGTCGGCGGTCGCCTTGGCGATCGATGGCGCCGCTCAGCGCCGGCGGAAATCCGGATGGATGATCGGAATGATGCCGTCGCACGGCTCGCCCGGCTCCGGGAAGGTGAGCATCGATGACCA
Source organism: uncultured Thiobacillus sp. (assembly GCA_964440155.1). Taxonomy (GTDB): domain Bacteria; phylum Pseudomonadota; class Gammaproteobacteria; order Burkholderiales; family Thiobacillaceae; genus PFJX01. The sequence goes on from CAYTRH010000002.1 coordinate 3,436, forward strand.
CAGCCGGATCAGCGCCGGGTTGATCACCTCGCCGGCCTGGCGCGGACGCCGTTGCGCGCGTTCGATGCACACCTCGACCGGTACGCAGAAGCACACGAACACCACCCGATGGGTGGCGTGCAGCTTGTTGTACACGGCGCGGCGCTTGCGCGCGGTGATGTTGGTCTGATCCCAGATGAACGGCCGGCGCGCGGCGATCAGTTCGTTCAGCCGCTGTTTCAGCAGCAGTTTGGCCTGCGGGTGATATTGCCGGAACGCCTCGGCATAGCTCAGGCCGTGCTCGCGGGCATAGGCTTCGATGAACTCGTCGGTGGAGGCGATGGCCAGGCCCTCCGGGTGCGCCGCGGCCCAGGTGCTCTTGCCGCTGCCCGGCAGGCCGACCAGTACGTAGGCCACCGGCCGGGTGTCGCGCCCCGCGTCGGTGCCGCCGACCACGGTGTCGGTCACAGGCCCACCGAATGACCGAACAGGTTGCTCGGGTCGTGGCGCATGCGCTGCGCCACCAGCGCGTCCCAGCGCGGGGCGAAGTGCCGCTTCCAGTCGGCATGGCTCTGCCGCACGGCGCTGATCGGATACAGGCGGCCGCCCAGCGCGCGGTTCAGCTCGTGGAACTCGCGATTCTCGCGCAGTGCGTTGGTCAACAGCCCGGGGTGGGGCGGCACGGTGCGCAGCACGTCGAAGCCGTAGCACAGTTCGGCGTCGGGCATGGGCGGCTGCGGTCGCGTCAGGCGCGAACGCCGCATCGGGTAGAACAGGATGGGCGAGCCGGGCAGCACGCGCGCAGGGTTGATGGAGGCGATCACCTTGCCGGCGAGTTGCTCGATGTGCTCGTCCGGCACGATCAGGTCCAGCCAGGGATGCGGGTATTCGCCCAGACCCGCCTGTTGCAGCGCGGCGATGGTCTCGACCACCAGATCGGCGTAAGCGAAAAAGGTCCGATCCTTGACCACCTCGCTGCCGGCCTGGTGGCCCAGGCCGCGGTACGGCGCTTCCGGCAGCGCCTCGCCGTTGCCGTAGAACGAAGTCGCCTCGATGAACCAGGCGAACGCGCCGCGGATCGCCTCGCAGTGGCCGCGCAGATGCGAGAAGCGCTGATCCGCGACCAACAGGCGCAGGTCGTGCAGCATGGTGGCCAGGTCGGCATAGTGCAGCCGGTGGGTGCGCGCGCGCTCGGGCGCCGGACGCAGGCGCAGTTTGGCGCGCACGATGATGCCGCACAGGCCGAGGCCGCCGAGCACCGCCTCGAACAGTTCGCGCTGGTCATGCTCGGAGCAGGTCAGCAGCTCGCCCGTGCCGGTGACCACCTGTAATTCCAGCGCGTGGTCCACCTGGCCGCCGTGTACATAGGTGGTGCCGCCGAAGCCGCCCACCGACAGCGTGCCGCCCACCGTGGTGCCGAGGAAGTCGGTCAGCACCGCCGGGGTCAGCCCCTGTTGCAGCGTGGCCAGCAGCAGCTTGCGCCAGGTGATGCCGGCATCGACCACGGCGTGATCGGCGGTGATTGCATGCACGGTGTCGAGCGCGCTCATGTCGATGACGATGCCGCCCTCCGCCTGGCTCTGGCCAAAGGTGTTGAAGGCGTTGCCGCGACAGGCCACGCGCAGGCCCCGGCTGCGGGCATGGCGCACCGCGCGCACCACGTCCTGTATCGATGCCGGCCGCAGCACGGCGATGGGCCGGGCGCGCACGATGTGACCGTAGTCCTCCGCCGCCGCGTCCAGCGCCGCGGCATCCGTGGCCCAGGCGCCGTCGAATCCGCTCGGCAGCGTGGCGTCGGCCGTCGGTACGGCCACGGACGTCCAGCCACCGCGGACGGGGTCGTAACGGAAGCTGGCGGACGCCGGGGGCTGTACGGGCGAGGCGGACATGACGGAGGTGCGGCGAGACCGGGGAATGGCCCGATTTATCGCGGAATCCGCCTCACCGCGCAATGGGGCGCTCAGTGCGGCGTACCCACCCGGCGGCGGACGCCGTGGTAGACCATCAGATAGGGTGCCCCGCCGCGGTCCAGCCCGCCGGCGAGATGGCCGAGCCGGGAGCCGGCGTTGGCATCGAGCGTGGCGTGCGCCACGCTGCCCAGGCCCAGCGCATCGCACAATGCGTGCAGCTCGGGCAGGATGGCACCCAGGGTCATGCTGGTGGAGTAGAACTTGAGATCGAACGAGACCCGCGGATTGCCCGGCTCGCGCGCCTCCATGTACTCCAGCGGCCGGTCCGGCCAGTCGCGCACGCAGGCGGCGAACGCGGCCTCGATCACCGCCTGTGCCGGGGCCAGATCACCCAGCAGTTGCAGCGCGCGCCGGCGCATGGCGCGGCGCGTGAGCTGGGTGTACAGGCGGTATTCGGTGAGCACGGCCGCGCCGTCGCCGCCGACGCACCATTTGTAACCAAGAAATTGCAGCCGCGACGGTTCGCCGGCCCAGGCCGCGGACGCCTGCGCCGACGACGTGGACGACAGGTCGAGATACGCCTTGTAGCGGCCGATGCCGCCATCCGCCTCGTAGCCAAAACCGACATAGCCGGTGTCGGCGAGGGCGGCGCCATAGGCTGCGCGCAGACTCGCCGGCATGTCGAGCTGCGCACACAAATCCAGCAGCGCGTCATCGGCGGCGTCGCCCAATTGCGTCTTGGCGAAGCCAAACAGGCCGCGCGCCTCACCCAGGCCGGCCCGGCTCAGTTTGAACGACGGCTCGGCGGTATGCACCACGCCGCGGGTATGCAGCCAGTCGAGGATGGGTAGTGCCAGGGCCGGCGTCATGGGCGCGCCGTATCATCCGGTTCGGTGCGTACGAACCGCTGGAATCGGGCCTCCATGCGGTCGTAGACCTGACGCCGCTGCGCGTCGATGGCGAACAGTTCGCACAGGTCGTGCAGGCGGAAATGCGGTGACAGCCGCGGCGGTACTTCCTGGAAGAACAACTGCGCCGCGCGATACAGCACATAGCCCAGCGGCACCGGCGTGGCCAGCACCCATTCGTAATCGATCAGCACCATCTGTCCGTCCCGGTCGATCCAGTGGTCGAATCCCTGATCGACATTACCACTGAGCACCAGACCGGTGTCGTCCGCCGGCTCCCCGGCGAAGATCGCCGCCGCGCCATGCGGCCCCTGCAACGCACCGGCATGCCGGTCGAACGCGGTGACCAGCGCGCGGTACTGCGCCAGCAGCCGAGCGATGGCGGCACGGTCGTCGCACACGGCGGCATCGAGTAGACGTTGGTGTAGAGGGATGCCCTCGACGAACGGCATGACCAGCCCCTCGTCCGTCTCCTCGCAGGCGCAGGCCACCACGTCCGGCCGATCGGCGCGCAACGCCCGCGCGTTGGCCGCCATGCGCCGCAGATGGGCGCGGCCTTCGCCATGCAGCGCGCGTTTCAGCACCCGTTTGCCGCCCTGCGCGTCGCCGACGATCAGCGTTTCGCTCTGGAAACGGCGCGCGCGTGCCAGAGCCATGTGACGGCGCAGCACGCGTTCGGCCGATTGCGGTTCAGCCATGGCCGGTGTCGAGCAGAAACGCCTGCAACGACGCGATCGCGCCGGCCTGGTCGAACAGCACATCGGCATGGTCGGCCAAGTGAGTCCGGACGCGCGCGCGCCAGGCCGGGTCGTGTGCCAGCGCCAGCGCGATACGCAGGTATGCGTCGGCCGAATCGGCCACCAACTCGGCCAGACCCAGGCGCTGCAGCATGGCCGCACTCTGCCGGCCGCGCATGAACCGGCCTGCGAAGGTGACCAGGGGCAGGCCGCTGGCGATGGCGTCCAACGCGGTATTGCCGCCCGACCAGTGCGGTGGATCCAGCATCACGTCGCACAGCCGGTTGATCGCCCGATAGTCCGCGTGGCTCTGGTAAGGCAGCACGATGAGACGTTGGCGCGCTTCCACACCGGCCTCGGCCAAAGCGCCGCCCAGGCGTTGCAGGTAGCTCTGCGTCACGGCCGGATGCTCGGCCTCGAATAGCACCAGCACTCCGCTGGTGTCCTCGGCCAGCAGCCGGGCCAGCAGCGCATCGAAATCCGGATGCAGTTTGAACAGCGCGTGCGGGCACAGGTACAGCGTGCGGTCCTCGGGCAGGCCGAAGTCGCCGCGCGTCTTCGGCGGCGGCGGCGCCGGGCGCGGATAGGCCACGCCCAGCCCGTCCAGCCGCACCAGGCGTTCGCGGTAATGGCCGTCGCCATCGGCGGGCTCCATGTCCCGGCTGGACAGGAAGCAATCGATGCTGGCCAGGCCGGTGGTCACCGGGTGGCCCCACCCGGCGCATTGGCGCGGTGCCAGACGCAGCGACGCGAGCAGGAAGCCATGCGGGTCCATGCCGATCTCCGGGTAGATCAGCACGTCCGGGGCATCGGCGCGGATGCGCGCGGCACAGGCGCTCAGGCTGGCGTGCTCGGGCGTGGCCAGATCGACGAAACGCGTGCAGTGCGCCGCGATGTGCCGGGTCAACCCATCCTGACGGGGGCTGAGGTGATAGACGAAGGTCTCGAAGCGGTCGGGGTCCAGGCGCGTGATCCAGCCGGCGAAGTAGCCGCCGACCGTGCTGCGGCGGAAATATTCCGATACGAAACCGACGCGGATGCGCCGGCGGTGCCCGATGGGCACGTCGGGTGCCTGACGGAACTGCGGCAGATGGGCATGCAGCAGGGATGCGACGAAATCACCGTAGCGGCGCTGCCAGGCGGTGTCGTCCAGCCCCTGGTAGGCGACGAAGAAGTTCACCCAGGCCAGTTGCGCGATGCACGACGCTGCCGGCAGATGCGTATAGCGGGCGCGATCCGCCAGCAGCGCCGTCACGCCCTGCTCCAGGCGGGCACGGGCGGCGCCCAGTTCCGCGGCCGACCGGTACACCGCCGGCAGCGTCAGCCACGCGCCCAGGGCCGCGCCCAGGTGGTCCGGTTGGAGTGCCAGGATGTCGTGGTAACGGGCGATGGCCTCGGCCGCGCGGTTGCCCATGGCCAGCCGGCGCGCCTGTCGCAGGTGGGCGTCGATCATGGCTGGTTGCGGTACGCGCCGGAACGGCAACATGGCGGCGGATCAGGTCGATGTCGATCGCCGGATTGTCGCCGCAACCGCCATCCGGCTGGAACGGTGCGAGCCCCGTTGCCGCATTTTGGGGGCGCGGTGACCGCAAAAACCCCAATGTCCTGAGGCCGGGTTTTGACTAAACTCCGGCCATCGTACGTGTGGCCCGCTGCGTTCCCGGTGATCAGGGGTAACAGCGACCGACCACCAGGGATCCGCAAACCGTTCCAGGCACAGGCCTGCTAGGGGGTGTCACTCATGTTCATGCGCAGACTCAAACGCCGGCTGCCGACCAGGAAACCCCTCGAGCGTTGCCTGCGCGATGCGTTCCGCGTCGAACCGCTGGAACCCCGCGTGCTGTTGTCGGCGGATCCGGTCATGGGCGCCATGCAGGCCCTGCTGCCGCATGATGCCGACCAGGATCACGTCGGCGCCTACGACATCCTCGCGCAACAGGCGTATTTCGACGATGCGCAACCGTTGCGGCTGGAGCAGGCCGGCATCGACGGCGCCGAGCGCCGCCAGGCCCTGGATTTCCCGGTCGACCGCATCTTCCACGACATGGCGCGGCTGTCCCAAGGGCCGGGCTATCTCGACAGCGTGTTCGTTATCGCCGCCAACGAAACGCTGGGCGGCAGCGGCAGTCTGGACGTCAGCATCCTCAACGCCGGCACGCTCAGTCCCGGCTATTCGCCGGGCATGCAGAACGTCGCCACGTTCACCCAGACCGCCACCGGCACGCTGGAGATCGAGATCGGCGGGCTGACCGCCGGCACGCAGTACGACCAGATCAACGTCGCCGGGCTGGCCAGCCTGGATGGCACGTTGGCGGTGTCGCTGATCGATGGTTTCCGCCCGCAGGATGGCGCCAGCTTCGACATCATGACCTATGGCTCGGTGAGCGGGCGTTTCGCCGCCGGCACCGGGTTGTTGCATGCCGGCGACGGCATCTGGTTCGAGGTCCGGCAGAGCGACGCCGGCATCACGCTGGTGGCGCGCGAACTGGATGTGTTTTCCGGATTCGTGCTGGATGCCGTGGTCGGCGCCTCGGCCGACCGTGTCGGCGAATGGCTCAACTACGACTATTTCCTGAATTCGGCCAGCATCTCCTTCGGCGGTTCGCTGGATCTGTCCAACGGCTTCTTCCTCAGCGGTGACTTCACGCTGGGTTACAGCGCGAATCAGTCCGTCACCGACCCGGTGGCCGGGCAGGCCATGGACGTCAGCTTGTGGCACCTGAGCCTGACCGACGGCACCGGTTTCCTCGGATTGGACGGTCCGGCAGGCAACTCCGGCGCCAAGGGTTTCAGCTTCACTGACGCCGATTTCGGCATCCTGTTCGTCGATCCGCAGGCGGCGGGGTTGGACTACGGCTGGGTCATCGGTGCGGGCAGCATCGGTTCCGTCGGTGTGCTGGGCCTGGGCTCGCTGACCGCCAGCGGCAGCCATCTCGCCTTCGCGTTCAGTCAGGGCTACGGCACGCTGCCCGGCGGCGCGGCCAACGACACGGTGATCGACCTGTCCGCCACGCCGTTCGCGGTTGGCGGTTTCCAGCTCGACGACGACGGCGCGCGCGGTGAATACCTGCTGTTGTCCGGCGGCATCAGCCTGGGCATCGGTGATGTCCATCTGTCCGGCTCGATCGGCATTTCGTTGTCCGCTGGCGCCATCTGGGTGGCCGGTCATGGCGTCAGTGCCAGTCTGGCCGCTGGCGGGGTCAGCGTCGGCCTGAACAACGGCGAGTTCGGCCTGGTCATCGACGCGGCCGGCAGGATCGCGTTCGAGGGCAGCGGTGCGCTGGCGCTGAGCGGCGGCGGCTTCGCCCAAGTCAGCGCCGAAGCGGCCAGTGTGCGTTTCAACGAGACCGGGCAGGACTACAGTGGCCACACCCTGGCTTTCGCCGGCGATTACCAGTACGTCTTCGGCAGCCTGTCCGCCGCCGCCGGTTTGCAGGCGGCGCGGGTATCCGGCCTGTCCGCCAGCCTGGGTGACGGGCTTTCCATCGGTGGCGACTTTGCCTTCGAAGCCAGTGCCGATGGCACCACCATGGTCATCGTCGCCGCGGACGCCAGCGTCCGGCTGGCTGCCGGCGGCTATGCAGTCGGCGTCGACGATGCCGCGCTGGGCTTGCGTATCGGCGCCGACGGCCGGGTGCTGGAGGCCGAAGGCGCGCTCAGCGCCGAGCTGGGCGAGCTGATCTCGCTCACCGCCACCACCGTGGCGGTCCGCTGGAACGAGACCGCCACCGACTACGGCGACGTCGTGCTGCGGGCGGCCGATCTGGAATACACCTTCAAGGCCGATCTGGTGGCGTCGCTGCGCGAGATCGCCATCGGCGGCGCCAGCCTGCACGTGGGTGGTCTGCTGGCTGCCAGCGGCAGTCTGGCGGTACGTCGCGGCGCCGTGTCGGAGCGTTCCCTGGCGGACGACAGCACGGTAAACACCGAACTGCTCACCGTCGGTGGCTTCGGTCTGGACGCCCAGGTGGGGCTCCATGCCGGTACGTCCGGCTTCGTCGGCTTCGCGGTGCAGGATCTCGATTTCGCGCTGGCGCTGCTGGCCGACGCCGACGATCCGGCACGCCAGTGGGCGGCGCTCAAGGGCAGCACCGGCGCGGTCGCGTTGACCGGTCTGGCCGGCGTCACGCTGACGGCGCACAGCCTGGACATCGCCTTCAACCATGCCGGCGCGGGTTCGGCGGTGATGGATTTCTCCGGCGCGCGTGCGCTGGACGTGCTGGTGGCTCCGGGGCAGACCATCGCCATCGATCTCGACGGTGCGCGTGGCGAACTGTTGCAGGCATCCGGTCACCTGCAGCTGGACCTGTTCGGCTTCGTGCGTCTGCAAGGCGACTTCGCCATCGAAAAGGGCACGCAGACAGTGACGCTGGCGGACGCCGACCCCACCGACGACGTGCCGGCGGAGGTGGTCAAGGTCGAACTGCTGACCGTGGGTGCGGCCGGTGTCGACGCGTTTGCCGGTGTCGGCGGCGGCACGGCGGGCGCGATCGGCCTGGAACTGAAGGATGTCGCCTTCGCGCTGGCGATCGCCGCCGACCGCCAGGATCCCGCACGCCAGTGGACCGCGCTGAGTGCCATGGCCGCAGACGTCGGCTTCACCGGATTGAGCGGTATCACGGTCGGCGCCGACACGCTCAGCGTCGAGATCAACCGCGCCGCCATGGACGGCAGCCTGATCGATTGGCTGGCCATGCCGCTGACCGTGGCCACCGGGCCGGGCGGCACGCACAAGCTGGACATGGATGGTGGCGCCGGCGAACTGCTGCGCGCCAGCGGTCAGCTCACGCTCGACGTGCACGGTTTCTTCCGGGTGACTGGCGGTTTTGCCTTCGACAAGAGCAGCACCGCGCTGCTGCTCAACGACGCCGCCGGAACCGAGATCGAGGTCGACCTGCTCACGTTGGGCGGCGCCGGTGTCGCCGCCTTCGCCGGCATCAACGGCGGTACCGGCAGCGCCATCGGCCTGGAGCTGACTGGCGTCAATTTCGCGCTGGCGTTGCTGAGCGAACGCGTTGCGCCCGGCGACGGCGCGCGCCAATGGAGCGCGCTGCAAGCCGAAGCCGAGGGCGTCAGCCTGACCGGTATCGACGGTCTGACCGTCGGCGCCGAGCGGCTGAGCGTGCTTATCAACCAGGCCGCCGCCGACGGCACGGTGATCGACTTCAAGGCGCGCAACCTGGAGGTGGCCACCGGCCCCGGCCGCAGTCAGACGCTGGCGCTGGATGGCGCCAAAGGCGACCAGCTCAAGGCCGCCGGTCACCTCAGGCTGGACGTGTTCGGCTTCCTGCAACTCGCGGGCGACTTCGCCTTCGAACGCGGCACCGACACCGTCACCCTCAACGACGGCAGCGACACCAGCCCGGCCAGCCAGGTCACGGTCGACCTGCTCACGCTGGGTGGGAGCGGCATCGACGCCTTCGCGGGCCTGGGCGGCGGTAGCGAACGCGCGTTGGGGCTGCAACTGGCCGGTGTGCAATTCGCGCTGGCGCTGGCCGGCGAAAAGGCCAACGTCGCCAATGCGCGCAAATGGTTGAGTCTGGAAGCCCGCGCCGACAGTGCCGGCCTGATCGGCCTGGACGGGCTGACCCTGCGCGGCAGCGAACTCTTCATCGAAATCAACCAGGCCGGCAACGCTGCGGCCGAGGCCGACGGCAGCCTGCTCGACCACCGCGCCCACGCGCTGGAGATCGCCACCGGTCCGGGCAGCACGTTGAGCCTCGGCATGGACGGCGCCGACGGCCCGCTGTTGCGCGCCAGTGGCCACCTGAGCCTGGACCTGTTCGGGTTTTTCCAGGCCGACGGCGGCTTCGCCATCGAGCGCAAGACCGGCCGCGTCACGCTGGCCGATGGCGACGACGACCCGACCACCCCGGCCGAGCAGGTCGACATCGACCTGCTCGCCATCGGCGGCGCCGGCATCGATGCCTTCGCCGGCCTCAACGGCGGCAAGGATGAAGCCCTCGGCCTCGCGCTCAGCGGCGTCGACTTCGGTCTCGCCCTGATGCGCGAACGGTTGCCGGGCGGCAGCACCGACCCCGCACGCGGCTGGACCGCGCTGCAAGCCACGGCCGGCGGCGTCAGCTTCATCGGTGTGGACGGCCTGACGCTGGCTGCCAGCGACCTTTCGGTCCAGATCAACCGTTCCGACGACCCCGCCAGCCAACCGGTGGTCGACTTCGCCGCCCAGGGCCTCGACATCCGCACCGGGCCGGGCAGCAGTCTCGACCTCGACATGGCCGGCAGTGACGGCCAACTGCTGCGCGCCGCCGGCCGGCTGGACATCGATCTGTTCGGCTTCCTGCGAGTCTCGGGCGAGCTGGCGCTGCAAAAGAGCGACGGCGTGGTCACCCTGGCCGACGCCGACCCGAACGACACCACGCCGGCGGAGACCGTGCAGGTCGACCTGCTCACGCTGGGCGGGCGCAACATCGGCGCCTTCGCCGGCCTGAACGGCGGTAGCGCCGACGCGCTCGGGATCGAGTTCGACGCGCTCGACTTCGCCCTGGTGCTCGCCACCAGCAAGGCCGAAGCCGCGCGCCACTGGACCAGCCTGCAAGGCACCGCCGGTGGCATCAGCCTGATCGGTATCGACGGCCTCACGCTCAGCGCCACCTCGCTGGAAGTCGCGCTCAACCAGGCCGGCCGGGCTGGCGATCAGGTCATCGACTACGGTGCCGGCGCCACCCAGCTCGAAGTGCGCACCGGCCCGGCCGCCGCGATCACGCTCGACCTCGACGGCGCGGAAGGCGAGATGCTCAAGGTCGCCGGTCACCTCGCCCTCGACGTGTTCAATTTCTTCCGCGTCGAAGGCGATTTCGCTGTGCACAAGATCGCCCAGCGCAGCGTCACCCTCAGCAACGGCGAAGTCATCGACGTCGAGCTGCTGACATTAGGTGGCCAGAACATCGACGCCTTCACCGGCCTGAACGGCGGCACGGGCGACGCCCTCGGTCTCAGCCTCGACGACGTCGACTTCGCGCTCGCGCTGATGAGCGACAAGGCCAATGCCGCGCACAAGTACACCACGCTGCAGGCCAGCGCCGGTCTGGCTGAATTCATCGGCATCGACGGCCTCACGCTCAGCGCCGACACGCTCGCGGTCAACATCAACCGGGGCGTCACGCTGGCCGCCGAGGCGGCGATCAGCGACAGTCGGAACACGCAATGGACGTTGAGCCTCGCCCCCGGCATGGCCGGCACGCTCGAATTCGGTTATGGCGGCGACACCGCCAGCGTCGTGCTGACCGGGCGGGAAAGCAACCTCCAACTGGTGGAGAAACTCACGGCCGGCCTGGAAAGCCTGAGCGGCATCGGTGCAGGCAACGTTGCCATCACCGGCAGCCGTTTCGAGGGCTACCGCATCGAATTCGTCGGTGCGCTGGCCGGCACCGACGTCGGCGATCTCACGGTCGGCAGCATCGCCGCCGACCTCACCGCCACGGTCAGCACCACGCAGAACGCGCAAGCCGGTATCGCCGAGGAGAAGCGCATCAGCATCGAAGCGCTGCGTGCGGCGCCGCCGGCGATCGAGGTGCAGGTCGGCCAGATGGCTGCGGCGACGCAGGGCGGCAACGAAGTCAAGGCCATCGTCTTCACCACGCCGTTCAGTTCCAGGGGCACCTACGACATCACGCTGGACGGCGTGACCGAGACGGTGCGTTTTGCGCAGAACGACATCACCAACAACAAGCGCTACATCCGCGAAGCGTTCGAAGCGCTGCTGGGCGTGGACTCCGGCATCGTGGTCACGTTCGACAGCCACAACAAGAGCGGCCACCGTTATGTCATCGAATTCCTGGGCAGTCTGGCCGGGCAGGACATCGGTGACATCACCATCACGGAGAGCATGTCGGGCGACGTGATCCCGTACAACGTGCGTCAGGGTGGCGGTGGCACGGGCGAGACGCAACGGGTGCTGATCGACACCACGGCGAGCGGCACGTTCACGCTCAGTCTGAGCTATGACAATCACACCTACACCACGGCGGCGCTTGGTTTCGGCGCCACCGCGGCGCAGGTGCAGAGCGCGCTGAACACGGCGCTGGCCGGCATTGGCAGCGCCACGGTCACGCTGGGCAGCGACGCCAGCTACCGCATCACCTTTGGCGGCGGACTGGTGGGCAAGGACCTGCCCGATCTCAAGGTCGGTCTCAACCCGGACGCCGTCGAACCGTCCGGCAGTTTCCGCATCGAGTACCAGGGCACCCAGACCGGCGCGATCCAGTACAGCGCCGACACCGCCGTGCAGGCGGCCAACATCCAGGCCGCACTGGAAGCGCATGCCGGCATCGGTGCCGGCAACGTGGTGGTCAGTTACGACGCCGCGCACAGCACCGCCAGGGTGGCGAGTTACAAGGTGCTGTTCCAGGGCGAGCTGGCGGGCCGGGACATCGCCGACTTCACCGCGCACTACGGCAGCCTGAACCTGGCCACGGTGACGCCGTGGGAGATCGTCGCCGGCGCCGAGGCGGTGGCGGAAGTACAGCAGATCCAACTCGCCACCGATGCCCGCGAGGGGCAGTTCAGTCTCAGTCTGAGCCACGGCGGGCAGACTTACACCACCGCGGAACTTGCGCTCGACGCCAGGCTGGCCGACATCCAGGCCGCGCTCGATGCCGCCTTTGCCGGTCTCGCCGGCGCCGAAGTCAAGGCCACGCAATGGACCGGCACGGCACTGAAGCTGCAATTCGGCGGCAGCCTGGCCGGGGTCGATGTCGCCGCGGTGCAGGTCACGGCCAGCGCCGAGGCCGGCAAGGCGGAACTGACGCAAACCCAGGTCGGCAAGACCGAGGTCACCCCGGCCAAGCCGGAACGGACGCTGGTGGTGGACTACAGCGCCGGCAAGACCGACCTGGACGTGGCGACCGGCCCAGGCGGCGCCAGCTTCAAGCTCGACCTCGACGGTGCGCGTGGCGAACTGTTGCAGGCATCCGGTCACCTGCAGTTGGATCTGTTCGGTTTCGTGCGCCTGGAAGGCGACTTTGCCATCGAGAAAGGCACGCATGCGGTGACGCTGGCGGACGCCGACCCCACCGACGACGTGCCTGCGGAGGTGGTCAAGGTCGATCTGCTCACCGTCGGTGCGGCCGGTGTCGACGCGTTTGCCGGTGTCGGCGGCGGCACGGCGGGCGCGATGGGCCTGGAACTCAAGGACGTCGCCTTCGCGCTGGCCATCGCCGGCGACCGGCAGGACCCCGCGCGCCAGTGGACCGCGCTGAGTGCCACGGCGGGCGACATCCGCCTGGTCGGCATCGACGGCACCATCCGCGTCGATACCATGAGCATCGACATCAACCAGCCCGCCGGCGATGGCAGTCTGGTCGACTGGCTGGCGATGCCGCTGCCCGTCGCCACCGGACCGGGCAGCAGCCTGACGCTGGCCATCGACGGCCAGCGCGGAGCGTTGCTGGAAGCGCGCGGCAATCTGACCCTGGAGATCGGCGGCTTCTTCCAGGTGTCCGGCGGTTTCGCGTTCCAGAAGTCCAGCGAGAGCGTCGTTTTGAACGACGTCGCCGGCACGCGGGTGGACGTCGATCTGCTGACCATAGGCGCGGGCGGCGTCAGCGCTTTCGCCGGCATCAACGGCGGTTCCGGCGACGCCATGGGTTTGCAACTGGGTGACACCCGCTTCGCCCTGGCGTTGATGTCGGAAAAAATGGCCAGCGGCGATCCCACCCCGGCGCGCAAGTGGATGGGCCTGAAGGCGGAAGCGGGGCAGGTGGGCGTGGTCGGTATCGACGGCCTGACGCTGGCGGCCAACGCCATTTCCGTGGTGGTGACCGATGCCGCCGCCGACGGCAGCGTAGTCGATTTCGCGGCCAAGTCGCTGGCGGTACCGACCGGGCCCGGCACGGACATGACGCTGGATATGGCTGGCGCCGACGGCAAGGTGCTGAAGGCCAGCGGCCATCTCGATGTCAGTCTGTTCGGGTTTTTCCAGGTCGAGGGCGATTTCGCCTTCGAGAAGAAAACCGGACAAGTCACCCTGGCCGATACCGACGACGACCCGGCGACACCGGCGGAATCGGTCAGCGTCGATCTGCTGACCATCGGCGCGCATGACGTGTTCGCCTTCGCCGGGCTGAACGGCGGCAGCGCCGATGCGCTCGGCCTGCAACTGGCCGGTGCCAGCTTCGCACTGGCCGCGGTCAAGGAACGTGGCGGCGCGATGCGTCAGTGGACCAGTCTGCAGGCGCAGGTCGAATCCGCTGCGCTGATCGGCGTCGATGGCCTGACGCTGGCTGCGAGCGACGTCGCGGTGGCCATTAACCGCGCCGCCGGCGCCTATGCGGTCATCGATTACGCCGCCGGTGCTCTGGAGGTCGTCACCGGGCCGGCAAGCACGTTGACGCTCGACATGGCCGGCGCGGATGGCCCGCTGCTGCAAGCCCATGGCTACCTGAATCTGGATGTGTTCGGCTTCTTCCAGGCCGACGGCGGATTCGCGCTGCACAAGAAGACGGCGACGGTGACGCTGGCCGACGACGATCCGACCACGCCGGCCGAGACCGTCATGGTCGATCTGCTGACCGTGGGGGCGAGCAACCTGGATGCGTTTGCCGGCGTGAACGGCGGCAGCGCCGACGCGCTCGGCCTGGCGCTGACCGACGTCAGCTTCGCGCTGGCGATGATGACCGAACAGGCCGCCACGGCACGCAGTTGGACGGCGCTGCACGCCATCGCCGGCGCGGTCGAGTTCGTCGGCATCGGCGGCATCGGCTTGGCCGCCAGCGATCTCACCGTGCAGATCAACCGCGCGGACGCGAACGGCACGGTGGTCGATTTCCTCGCCGCGCCGCTGACCGTGGCCACCGGTCCGGATACCAGCCTGACCCTCGACATGGACGGCGCGCGTGGCGAGCTGCTGCGTGCCGCCGGTCATCTCCAGCTCGATTTGTTCGGCTTCTTCCAGGTTGAAGGCGATCTGGCGCTGGAGAAGTCCAGCGGCGCAGTCATGCTGTCCACCGGCGAGATGGTCGACGTCGATCTGCTGACGCTGGGTGGGCACGGCATCGACGCCTTCGCCGGCCTGAACGGCGGTCGCCCGGAGGCGCTGGGTCTGGAACTGAGCGGTGTCGAGTTCGCGCTGGCCCTGCTCACCGACCGCAACGACCCGACGCGCAAATGGACCAGCCTGCAAGGCAGCGCCGACGGCGCGGCGTTTGCCGGTGTCGAGGGTCTGACCATCGCCGCCAGCGACATCCAGGTGGCGATCAACCAGGCGTCCCGCGACGGTACCGTGGTGGATTACGCCGCCAACCCGCTGCAAGTCGCCACCGGTCCGGCCAGCACGCTGGATTTGCGCCTGGATGGTACGGCGGGTGAATCGCTGAAACTGGCGGCCCATCTGAATCTCGACGTGTTCGGATTCTTCAGCGTCGAAGGCGACTTCGCGTTCGAGAAATCCACCGGCAGCGTGGTGTTGTCCAACGGCAGCAGTATCGAGGTCGATCGGGTCACCCTGGGTGGCCACAACATCAACGCCTTTGCCGGCATCGGCGGTCCTTACCACGTCGACAGCAACGGCGACGGTGTCATCGACGGCACCGACACACCCAACGGCAATGCGCTCGGCATCGCGCTCGGGCAGGCCGACTTCGCGCTGGCGCTGATGACCGACCGCAACAATGCAGCGCACAAATACACCAGTCTGCAAGCCACCGCCGCGCTTGCCGCGTTCGTCGGCGTCGATGGCCTGACCATGGCGGTGCAGGATCTGGAGGTGAACGTCAATCGCGGCGTGACCCTGGCGGCACAGCCGCAGACCAGCTCCAGCGTGAACACGCTGCTGAGCCTGTCGATCAGTCCCGAGACCGTGGGTGTGCTGACCTTCACCAAGGGCACCAGCAGCGCCCAGGTGGACATCGATGGCCGTGAGACCAACGCGCAGCTCGTCGCGGAACTGAAGACCGCGCTGGAAAGCCTGGAGGGCATCGGTGCCGGCAACGTGCTGATCAGCGGCAATCGTGTCGCCGGCTATCAGGTCGAATTCATCGGCGCGCTGGCCGGCAGCAACGTCGAGGGCATCACGCTGGCCGCCGCGGCGGCCACCGTCAGCACCAGCGTCAGCCAGACCACCGCCGCCCAGGCCGGCGTCGCCGAGGAGAAGCGCATCAGCATCGAAGCGCTGCGTGCGGCGCCGCCGGCGATCGAGGTGCAGGTCGGCCAGATGGCTGCGGCGACGCAGGGCGGCAACGAAGTCAAGGCCATCGTCTTCACCACGCCGTTCAGTTCCAGGGGCACCTACGACATCACGCTGGACGGCGTGACCGAGACGGTGCGTTTTGCGCAGAACGACATCACCAACAACAAGCGCTACATCCGCGAAGCGTTCGAAGCGCTGCTGGGCGTGGACTCCGGCATCGTGGTCACGTTCGACAGCCACAACAAGAGCGGCCACCGTTATGTCATCGAATTCCTGGGCAGTCTGGCCGGGCAGGACATCGGTGACATCACCATCACGGAGAGCATGTCGGGCGACGTGATCCCGTACAACGTGCGTCAGGGTGGCGGTGGCACGGGCGAGACGCAACGGGTGCTGATCGACACCACGGCGAGCGGCACGTTCACGCTCAGTCTGAGCTATGACAATCACACCTACACCACGGCGGCGCTTGGTTTCGGCGCCACCGCGGCGCAGGTGCAGAGCGCGCTGAACACGGCGCTGGCCGGCATTGGCAGCGCCACGGTCACGCTGGGCAGCGACGCCAGCTACCGCATCACCTTTGGCGGCGGACTGGTGGGCAAGGACCTGCCCGATCTCAAGGTCGGTCTCAACCCGGACGCCGTCGAACCGTCCGGCAGTTTCCGCATCGAGTACCAGGGCACCCAGACCGGCGCGATCCAGTACAGCGCCGACACCGCCGTGCAGGCGGCCAACATCCAGGCCGCACTGGAAGCGCATGCCGGCATCGGTGCCGGCAACGTGGTGGTCAGTTACGACGCCGCGCACAGCACCGCCAGGGTGGCGAGTTACAAGGTGCTGTTCCAGGGCGAGCTGGCGGGCCGGGACATCGCCGACTTCACCGCGCACTACGGCAACCTGACGCTGGCCACGGTGACTCCGTGGGAGATCGTCGCCGGCGCCGAGGCGGTGGCGGAAGTGCAACGCGTCACGCTGACCACGCCCGCCAAGTCGGGTGAGTTCACGCTGACGCTGGTGCATGGCGGCCAGACCTACACCACCGCCGCCATCGCCTTCAACGCCAAGCGGGCCGACGTGCAGGCGGCGCTGGACGACGCCTTCGCCGCACTGGCCGGCGCGGAAGTGAGCGCGACCTTCTGGAACGGCAAGGACTTGAGCGTACGCTTCGGCGGCACGTTGGCCGGGGTCGACGTCGCCGATCTGAGCGTGGCGGTCAATGTCGGCGCCGGCGACGTCAGCCTCGCGGTGGAGCGGGAAGGGCGTACCGACGTCACCCCGGCCACGCCGCAACAGACCCTGGTGGTCGATTACGGCGCCGGCAAGACCGCGTTGAGCGTGGCCACCGGACCCTACAGCAGTTTCGACCTGAGCATGGATGGTGGCCGAGGCGAACTGTTGCAGGTGCGCGGTCATCTCGACATCGACGTGTTCGGTTTCGTGCAGATCCAGGGCGATTTCGCCATCGACAAGGGCACCGATACCATCCGGCTCGCCAACGGCGATACGGTGACGGTCGATCTGCTGACCATAGGCGGGGCCGGCATCGAGGCGTTTGCCGGTGTGTACGGCGGCAGCGATGACGAACTGGGTCTGAAGCTGCAAGGCATGACCTTCGGCCTGGCGCTGATGTCCAACCAGGCCGAGCCGGCGCAGAAATGGACGGCGCTGAAGGCCGAGGTCGATGCCGTGTCGTTCGTCGGCATCGACGCCATCACCCTGGTGGCCAAGGACATTGCGGTGGAGATCAACCGCGCCGGCAAGGTCGGTACGACGCCGTTAGAAGTCGTTGATTTCGCCGGTGCCAACGCCCTGCATGTGGCCACCGGCCCCGGTGGCGCCAGCATCGCGCTGGACATGGACGGGCAGCGCGGCAGTCTGACCACGGTCGCCATCGGCCGCGCCACGCTGGCCATCGCCGATTACATCTACGTCAGCGGCGGCATCTACTTCGAGCAGTCCGCCGGTCGCGAGGTCGATGTCGTCACCGGCCTGCCGGCGCGCGGCGCCGCCAGTCTGGCCGGCCTGCAGCCCAGTCTGGACAAGGTGGCCGGCCTGTCCGCCGACAACAGCCGCATCGACGATCTGGCAGTCGACACGCTGCTGCTGACCGCCAGCGACATCGACGTGTTCGTCGGTCTCGGCCCGTACTTCATCGACACCAACGGCAACGGCCTGTTCGACCCGGATCTCGGCGAGGTGCGCAATCCCGATGCGTTCGGCATCACGCTGGACAACATCGATTTCGGCCTGGTCATGATGGCCTCGACACGGGCGGCCGACCCGGATGGCATCGTGCCCAAGCTGTACGCCATCCAGGTGCAATGGGACGATCCGGTCAGTATCGATTGGGACTTCTTCAAGTTCCAGGTGGGCAAGCTGTCGGTGGATGCCAATCTGGGGGGCAACTGGAAGGGCGGTCAGCTCGGCAGCCCCTATGTCGATTTCGTCTCCAGCTTCGGTGCCGACGGCCTCGGTGTGCCCACCGTCGGCGGCACGCCCATGCGTTTCGCCTACGAGCGCGGCATGATCGGCGTCAGCCTCGCCGACACCCTGCTCAACGTCGGCGACTTCTTCCAGATCGAGGGCAACTTCGCCTTCGAGAAGACCTCCGGCATGCGGGTCGACGTCATCACCGGGCTGCCCGGTACGCTGCCGGCGCAGGCCTCCGGCATCGCCGCCGACATCCAGAAGTTCAAGCTCGATGGCCTGTTGTCGCCCGACAACAGCCGGTTCGAGGATCTGCCGGTGGACGGCCTCAGCTTCGGCGCCTCCAACGTGCGCATCACCGTCGGCGATGTCGATGACCCGTTGTTCGTGTTGGAGGACATCGACGTCGGCTTCGCCATCCTGAGCGCGACCAAGGCGGTGGACCCCAAGCGCGTCATCCCCACGATGTACACGCTGAAGGCGACGTTGCCGGGTTCGCTGGTCGACATCGACTGGGGCTTCATGCAGTTGGATGTCGCCGACATCACCGTGCGCATGAACCAGGGCGGCAAGTGGGCGGGCCTGCAGTTGAGCCCCTACATCGACTTCGCCTCCAGCTTCGGCGCGGCCGGCTACGACATCGCCACCGGCGGCGCGCCGGTCAACATCGATTTCAACCGTGCCATGCTCGGCGTCGACGTCGGTCATGCCTTGCTGAAGATCGACGACTTCTTCTTCATCCGCGGCGGCTTCGCGCTGGAGAAGGGCAGCGGCGTCAGCGTCGACGTGGTCACCGGCTTCACCAGCGCGGCACAGGCCGCCTCGGCCGGCGCCGGTGCGCTGGTGACCGCCAACAATGGTAATTACAGCCGTTTCGACAACGTCGCGATGAACAGCTTCAGCCTCGGGCTGTCCGACGTGGATGTGTTCATCGGCGCCGGTCCCTATTTCGTCGACAGTGACGGCGACGGTGACATCGACGGCGATGACCAGCGCAACGCCGATGCAGTCGGTCTGGTGGTGGAGAACCTGGATCTGGGGCTCACCTTCTTCAAGGATCCGGCCAAGGTCATCGGCAATCTGTGGGCGCTGTCGGCCAGCGCCGATCAGGTGGCGTTCACCGGTATCGACTTCCTGACGCTGGAAGCCCTGGGCGTGCACTTGGAAGCCAACCAGGGCACCGCCTGGTCCGGCACGCAGATCCGGCCCTATGTCGATTTCGTCTCCAGCTTCGGCGCCGGCGGCCTGGAAGTGGCAACCGGCGGCGATCCGGTCATGCTGGCCTACAGCAGCGGCAAGATCGGCGTGCGGGTGGACCAGGCGACGCTGATCATCGAACAGTTCATTCACGTCCAGGGCGCGTTCAGTTTCGAGAAAGGCCAGCGTCACAACGTCACGCTGCATACCGGCGTCGGTTTCGGCGATCTGCAATGGGCGGCCACCCATGCCTCGCTGACCGCCGCCGGCGCCGACGTCTCCGCCGATTGGAGCCGGGTGTCCAATGTCGAGGTCGAGGCGCTGACCCTGGGCATGAGCGACGTCAACGTGTTCGTCGGCTACGGTACGCCCGACTTTGCCTCGGCGACGCCGCTACGCGAGCAGGATGGCCTGTTCGGCCTGGCGATGCGCGACATCGACGTCGGCCTGGCGATCATGACCGCGACCAACGCCAATCTGAAGATCCCGAAGATGACCGCGTTGTATGCCGCGGCCAGCGAGTTCGTGGTGGCCGGCGGCGAGGGCATTTTCGAACTGTCCGGTCAGCACATCGAGGTGCGTGCAAACTGGAGTTCCGGCTGGCAGGGCATGGCGGACAAGCGTCCGGTGGTCGACTTCCAGGCCAGTTTCGGCGCCACCGGCGGACTGGAGATCGCCGCCGGCGCCGCGCCCATCCTGCTCGATTTCGCCGGCGCGGCGTTCATCGAGGCGCGCGTCAGCGACGCGCTGCTGGCGGTTTCCGAGTTCGTGCACGTGTCGGGCGATTTCGCCTTCCGCCGTGGTGGTGGTGCCGAATTGACGGTCAAGGGCCCGCTGGGCAGCCAGATCACCGGGGTACAGGCCAACAGCATCGAGATCGGTGCCAACGACGTGCATGCCTTCGTCGGCGTCGGCGGGCCGGTCAGCGACCGCAACAATGACGGCCGCATCGATACCGGTGATCTGGGCGACGACGCCATCGGCCTCAGGATCAGCGACTTCGATTTCGGTCTGAGCATCTTCACCACGACGCAGCAGAACATCGTCACCAATCCGGCGGCGGCGCTGATCGCGCAGGGCACCAAGTTCACGGCGCTGAAGGCGCAGGCCAACGGCATCGGCTTCGTCGGTTTCGAGGATTACTTCCAACTGACGCTCGACGACGTCGCCGTCGGCGTCAACACCAGCAGCCTCAACGGTTTCATCGCCGATTTCAGCAAGGATGGCGCCGGCAACGCCTGGGCGGGTTACCACATCGAGACCGGTGGCGCGCCGATGCTGGTCGATTACGACAACGCCATCATCGAGGCCACGGTGGGCCGGGCGATGATCGACATCGCCGGCATTCTGACACTGCAAGGCGGTGTCACCTTCCAGAAGCGCACGCTGGACGCGGTCAACTACGTGATCCCGGGTGTCACTGACATCACGGCGCCGGGCGATGCGCTGATCATCGTCGCGCACGACGTCTATGCCTTTGCCGGCATCAACGGTCCGTATCGCACCGACAGCAACGGCGACGGTGTCATCGATCATCGCGATGCCGCCAATGACGACGCCATCGGCCTGGCCATCGACGACCTGGACGTGGCGGTGGCGATGATCCGTCCGGCGGCCGCGGCCGGCATCACGCTGCCCATCAATTTCTTCAGCGTCTACGCGGAGGCGGATTTCGCCGGCATCGTCGGCACCGATCCGTTCCTGACGCTGCAGGCCACCGACCTGGTGCTGGGCTTCAACGTCGGCCTGATGCAGGTGGGCAATTATCCGGTGCCGTCGGGCTACATCGATTTCAGCAAGATGCCGGGCGGTGGCCTGAGCGTGCCGATCGGCACCGCCGGCAACGCCTTCAAGTTCGACGCCGATGCCATGGCGCTGCGTCTGGGCCTGGACGCGACCATCGGTATTTTCGACTTCATCGAATTGAACGCCGGCTTCGATCTGGAGTTCGAGCTGCCCAAGACCGGCAGTCTGTTCCCCAGCCTGAGCCTGTCCGCGCTGGGCGACCTGATCCCGGACATGTCCGGCGCGCCGGATTTCCTGCGCAGTGCGGTCGAGTACGTCAAGAACCTGGACATCGCCATCGGCTTCGACCCCAACTTCGGCTTGAACCTGCTCGGTTCGCTGGAGATGCCGGACATGACCCTGGACCTGGGCGACTTCGTCCACTTCAAGGGCGACTTCAAGCTCAGCTTCGGCCAGACCTTCAGCGGCGTGATGTATACCGGTCTGCCCTCCGAGCTGGCACTGATCGAGGCGGCGCTGAGCGCGATCCCGGGCGACATCCTGGGCGTGTCGGTGGCCGACGTGCTCGACGGCATCCGCAACTACGCCGGCATCTCGGCCGATTATTCGCGCATGAGCGGCGTCACCTTCCACGGCATGACGCTGGGCGCCTCCAACGTCTCCGCGTTCATCGGCATCGGTGACGTCGACATGGATGCCGCTTTCGATGGCCAGGACATCACCGGCTTCGGCGTGGAAAACCTGGACCTGGCGCTGGCCATCATGAAGGCCAACCTGGAACTGCCCATCATCGGCAAGCTGCAGACCGAACACTTCTACGCCCTGCAGGCGCACGTCGACGAGATCGGCGCCTACGGCTTCGGCGATGTGCTCAAACTGCGCGCCAGCGACGTCACCATCGAGATGATGCAGGGCGGCAAGCTGTTCGGCGGCGTGATGCGCTCGACCGCCGACTTCCGCGCCTCGTTCCCGGAACAGCCGGCTTCGGGCGGCAATCCGGCGGTGCCGGCGGGCCTCAGGATCGAGACCGGCGGCGAGCCGGTGTATCTGGATCTGCGTGGCAACGACCTGATCGGCATCGACATCGGTCTGGCCGAGATCCAGGTCGCGGAATTCCTGCACCTGCGCGGCTCGCTGGCGTTCCGCATGGGCGAGGTCTACGACATCGCCATGAACCTGGGCGGACTGGCACCGATCGCCGAACAACTGGGCCAGGTGCTGGGCACCACGCTGAATCCGTTGCCATTGCAAGTGCAGGCGATGACCATCGGTGGCGCCAACCTGACCGGCTTCGCCGGCGTCGGCGGACCGTACCGCTACGGCCCCGATCTGGTCGGCGCGATCGACGTCAATACCGGCGCCGACCTGCCCGACGGCCTGCCCGACTACATCAACCAGGGCGCGGTCGGCCTGGTGATCGACGACGTCGATTTCGGTCTGGCGATCATGAAGCCGAGGCTGTTCAACCTGATCCCGGGGATGGAGAACTACACGCCCCAGTTCATCAGCGCCAAGGCAACCGTGGGTTACGCCGGCCTGGTCGGCATCGATCAGGACATCCTGTCGGTGCGCGCCGAGGATGTCGAAGTCAACATCAACACCTTCTACTGGCCGATTCCGGAGCCGACCGTGTCGGCCGTGGTCAACGCCGGCCTGCAACTGTTCGGGCCGCCGTCGATCAACTACCAGCTCAGCGACAGCTTCAAGGACTACAGCGAGGACGTCAACGGCGACGGCCTGTTGCAGCCGGAAGAGGACCGCAATACCAACGGCAAGATCGACCGCGCCGGCTTCATGCTGCCGGCCGGCGGCAACAACGCCGTGTTCCTGGATTTCACCGAGGAGATCATCCAGGCCAAGGTCGGTTATGCCGAGATCAACCTGGCCGGTTTCGTGCAGTTGTCCGGGTCCATGGCGTTCACCAAGAAGGGCGCCGAGACGGTCACGCTGTCCAACGGCCAGAGCACCATCGTCACCTCGCTGGCCATCGGCATCAACGACGCCAACGGCTTCATCGGCGTGCCATCCGGCGGCCACGGTTATTTCTGGGACAGCAACGGCGACGGCCGTATCGACGAGAACGACGCGGTCAACGACAGCGCCGTCGGCCTGGCGATCCGCGACCTGGATCTGGGCGTCATCGTCGCCAAGGAACTGGTGATCGGCCTCGATGGGCTGGACGTCGGCGTGTACCTGGCGGCACAGGCCAGCATCCAGTACATCGGCCTGGTCGGCACGCCCGAAGACGTCGTGCTCAATGCCCAGGATCTGCGCCTGGATCTCAACACCGGTCTGCGCGCCAGCCTCAGCACCGGCTATACGCGTGATCCGGTGACCGGCGCCATCTCGTTCGACGACGCCGGCGTCGCCTTCGGCTTCGTCACCATCGATTTCTCCAGGAGCACCTGGCGCGACATGTCGCTGGCGGTCAACCGCAACGACGATCCGAACGATGACATCGTCAATCCGGGCTACGCCATCGATACTGGCAATCCGTCCGAGCCCATCGTGCTGATGTACGACCAGCAGTTGCTGCGGGTGTTCGGCGAGGCCAACCTGAACCTGTTCAATCTGGTGCAGGCCGATGGCGTGTTCGATTTCCGCCTGTCGGAGTCGGAGGGCCTGACGGTGTTCGCCGATGTCAGCGTCGACATCGGCCCGGAGGATTTCCGTTTCAGCTCGCAAGCCACCGGCCTGCTGGTGATCGGCATGCGCGGCGGCCAGTTCGGCATCGCCACGCGCCTGGAGCTGTCCACCGGCTTCGATCTGGGCGATCTGGCCAGCCTGGACGTGCATTTCCAGCTCACCATGAACACCTTCGGCCAGGACATCGTGTACGACGTGCCGGAGTCGTTCAGGGACAACCTCGACGACGACGGCGACGTCACCACGGCGCCGCCGCAGTTCCCCAACTGGCAGTACACCATCGGCGCCACGCCGCTGGGCAAGCCGCACTGGACCGGCATGTACATCCAGTTGACCGGCGAGGGCAGCCTGTCATTGCTCAACGATGCGCTGCTGTTGCAGGGGGATTTCGGCATCGTCGTGTCGGAGTCCGGCATGGAGCTGACGGTCGGCGCGGTGCTCGACCTGCCCGTGCTGGAGCCCTTGGCCGCGACCGGCACGCTGGGCATCGTCGCCGGGGGCATCTACGGCGCGCTGGAAGTGGGCGGCATGGGGCCGGAATCGACCCTGATCGACGGCGGCATCTTCAAGGTCAGCGGCCACTTCCTGTTGCAACTGAATACCACCAGCGAAACGCAGCGGGTGCGCTCGATCAACACCCACAACGTCAAGGACGACCCGCTCGACCCGCATGACGATCCCAACGTCGTCGATCCGTTCGTGCTGGTCGATCTGACGCCGCAGTCGCTGTACATCGCCGGCTCCGCCGGCATCAGCCTGCTCGACGCGATCACCATGGACGGCGCCATGGCGCTGAAGATCGACAACAGCGGCGTGCAGGCCGCTGCCGAGCTGGTGCTGCAACTGGGCGATCTGGGCAGCATCGACATCAACGGCGCCATCGCCTTCATGACCCAGGCCAACGGCGACCTGATGTTCGCGCTGCGCATGGAGGCCGACGTCGAACTGGGCATGAGCATCCTCGGCATCAAGGCGCATGCCATCCTGGAGATCAACACCGGCGACGAGGACTACACCACGCTGGTGGGCAACCACGTCATCCGCGCCGGCACGATCTTCAACCTGCATCTCGACGGCAACCTGCGCGTGCTGGCCTTCGATCTGAAGTTCGCCGGCAGCATGCAACTGGTGGACAACGTGTTCCGCCTGGAGATCGACGCGACGCTGGACTTCTTCGGCTTCATCAACATCGACGTCGGTGGCTACATCCAGTCGGACGGCGAGTTCGAGATCTACGGCGCGGTCGACATCCACATCGACATGGCCATCCTCGAGCTGAACGCGGGCATGTCGCTGACCATCGGCAGCAAGCGCATCGCCGCCAGCGTGTACGGCTCGCTCGACATCGACATCGACCTGGGTCTGTTCAAGATTCAGCAGACCCTGGCCGGCTTCAGCGGCAGCATCGAACTGACCCCGGCCTCGGCCTACCTGCAGGCCAGCGTCACCATCGTCGGCATCACCGTGTCCGGCGACTATTTCTGGAGCTGGGCGGATCCGCCGGTCATCTCCCACATGGTCGGCGACGTGCTGTACCTGAACATGGGCGACGTGTCCGGGCGCTACGGCAGCGGCGACATCTACGACGACACCATCAACGAATCGGCGTCGATCACGCTCGACGACAAGGGCAACCTGAATCCGGCCGACGACGAGATCGTGGTCAACTCCATGGGCGTCACCCATCGCTACGCCGCCAGCAGCGTGCGCAAGATCGTCGCCAACGCCGGCAAGGGCAACGACATCATCTACGTCGGCGCCGGCATCACCGCCGAACTGGAATTCGACGGCGGCCCCGGCAACGACGTGTTCACCATCATCAGCGGCGGCCCCAACAGCGTGATCCGCGGCGGCGCCGGCAACGACCAGTTCGTCGGCGGCAGCAGCAACGGCATCCGCTATTACGGCGGCGACGGCAACGACCGCTTCGTCGGCGGCGACGGCGCCGAATACATCGACATGGGCGCCGGCAGGAACACCATCTTCGCCGGCGGCGGCAATGACACCATCGTCATCAGCAACGGTATCGATACCGTGGACACCGGCGAGGGTGACAACCTGATCCTGGTGAGCGGCAACGGATATCTGAAGGTGACCGGCGGCAGCGGTTTCGACCGCCTGAAGGTGGACCCCATCGTCTCGACCACGGCGCTGCTGCTGAACGACCACCAACTGATCATCAACGGCAGCCGCACCATCGACTTCGACGATCGCCTGGATCGCATCGAAGTCACCGACAACGCCGCCACCACGGTGCTGCAGAGCAGCCACACCGACAGTTGGGGCGCCACCGACTTTGCCCTGACCGCGGCCGGGTTGATCGATGTCAGCAATGCCATCCTGGTGGCGCCGGACGCGCTGGTCAGCCTGCAAGGGATCGGCATCAAGGGGGTACTCAACACCCACGTGGCCGAACTCACCGTGGTCAACCTGGGCACCCATGCCGACGCCACCACGCGCGACATCGTGGTGCGCGAGCTGAACGGTCTCAGCGTGATCGACGATGGCCGCGTCAACGGCGGCCTGTACGCGCCGCATGGCATGATCGACGTGCATCTGAACGCGCGCGAATCGCTGTTCGCGCTGCGCTCCGGCGTGCTGACCACCGGCGTCAGCGGCAAGACCATCCAGATCGTCGCCGACGACATCGATTTCGCCTCCGGCGACGACAAGGTCAGCGGCACCGGCCAGTTGATCCTGAAGGCACGCAGCGATGCACAGGGCTACCGTATCGGCGCGGCGGCGCAATCGACCTTCGGCTACGACTATTCCATCGGCGGCGACACCGGTTTCATGGAACTGGGCATGCGCGACCTGTCCGCGCTGGCCGACGGCTTCAGCCTGATCAGCATCGGCCACCAGTCGGACATCGCCCTGCGCAATCGCATGATCTTCGGCGATGTCGAGGACAAGACGGTCGGCGCCTTCACCTTCAGCGCCAAGCTCAACGACCGCGCCCAATTCTTCGCCGACACCATGATCGTGCAGGGCGACGTGCAGTCATCCGACCGTCTGGACCTGTATGCGCGCTTGATGGAAGTGCAGCGCCAGAACATCCAGAATCCGCTGGGCGCGGCCGATTCCGGCCTGCACGCGCGGCACACCTACATCCTGCTGGAACAGCAACTGCTCAACAGCGGCTGGATCCTGGGTGATGACCGGGTGGACATCCACGTGCTCAGCCCCGACGACACGATCGCGCCGGACGCGTTCGTCGCCTACGGCGCCGACAAGAACAGCCTGACCGCCGACCGCGGCAGCAGCATCCAGAGCCTGAACGCCGGCAGCGTGGTGAACGTGATCACCTCGCACTCCATCATCAGCGCCACCGGTATCTTCGCGCGCGGCGCGGATTCGTCGGTGCTGATGGATGCCGGCACCGGCATGATCATCCTGTCCGGCGGCACCGTCGGTGCGCGCGACGACCGCGCCAGCATCGTGCTGCGCGCCGAGGACTACATCCACCTGAACAGCGGCAGCGCCATCGTTTCCGGCGCGCGCTTCGCCGATGACGGCTTCACGCCGATCAAGACCGGCAACGACGCGACGCTGACCATCCAGACCAGCGGCGAACTGAAGATCTCCGGCTCGGTCACCGCCGCCGGGCAGATGACCGTCCTGTCCGGCTCCAGCAGCAACGGCTTCGCCGACTATTTCGACACGCTGCCGGGCCGCAAGCTGGCGTCCACCGCCGACGCCGCTGCCATCGCCGCCATCGTCGCGGCGTTGGATGCCGGCAACGTCAGTGCCGACCTGCGCGCGCTGTTCGTCGATGCCGGACTGAGTCTGCTGGCCGACGCCGGCGTCAGTTCCATCGCCAACTACAACCCGTTCGCCGCGCTCAGCGACGAAGCCAAGACCCTGGTGGCCGAGAGCCTGGGCTACACCGTTTACGCCGATGGCGGTTTCTACAACGCCGCCACCAACACCTTCCGCACCAGTCTGACGCAGGGACCGACGCTGAGCGACAGCACCGGCTATACCTGGTACGCCGGCATGGTGTTCTACAACCCGGACGCCGGCGCGCGCGCGCTGCTGACCGGGTTCGTGCAGGGCGTGTCGGCCGACTACAGCAATGCGCTGGTGGACTGGGCCGCTGCCGGCGTGCCGGCGCCGGCGGCCGATGCCACGTTCGAACAGCTCAGCGCGGCGCAGAAGGTGGTGGCCGCCAACAGCATCGGGTACCTGTTCGATTACAACAGTATCGCCACCGCCACTTGGGCCGCTGGCTTCACCGGTGCGGAGAGCTATGCGCAGATCCCGTACGGCAAGTGGGCGGAGGGTGCGCGCATCAACTACACCGCCATCCCCGATCTGGCTTGGGGCAGCATCACCGAGGATTACAGCCAGGTGCCTGCCAGCGCTTGGCTCAACTACGACGACATCTATGCCGCCATTCCGACCAGCGCCTGGGGCGCGCTGTACCAGTTCGCCGACCTGAACGCGGCGGCCTGGGGCAAGGTCACGCCGCCGGCCGCCAACACCGCGTTCGCCGATCTGACCGATGCGCAGAAGGCCAAGGTGGCCGATTTCTACCGCCCGGGGCAGGGTACGGCCTACGCCAGCCTGAGCGACGGCCAGAAGGCGGTGGTCGATGCCCATGCAGTGAAGTTCGCCAAGCCGGCCGACGGTACGCCGTACAGCGCCTTGACCGCCGAGCAGAAGGCAATCCTGGCCAACCATTACGTGCCGCTCGATTACACCACTGTCCCGGCCCATGCCTGGGCGCTGAACTACGACAGCATCTACGCGCGCCTGTCGTTCAACGATTTCGGCCCGCTGTACCAGTTTGCCGACATGGACGGGCGTTGGGGCAGTGCGGGCGTGCCGGATGCCGCCACCGCGTTCGCCGATCTCACCACGGCGCAGAAGCAGGCCGTGGCCAACTTCTACCGGCCGGCGCCCGGCACCGCCTACGCCGACCTGACGCCGGGCCAGAAAGCGCTGGTCGACGGCTACGCCAATCCGGCCGACTACGGCATGCCCGATGCGGGCACGCCGTTCAAGAACCTGAGCGCGGCGCAGAAGGCCGTGGTGGCCAACGCGCTGCGCCCGGATGCCGGCACGCCCTACGCCGACCTGAACGAGACGCAGAAGGCCGTGGTGCGCGCCAGCCTCCAGTTGGCGCCGGCGCCGGGCACCGCGTTCGCCGACCTGACCGCGGATCAGCAGGCCGTGGTCATGGAGTTCGTGCGTCCCGCCATCGAGGCGAAATGGACCGACCTCACCCCCGACCAGAAGGCGGTGGTGATCGCCCACCTGGACAGCAACGATCCCAAGCTGGCCAAGAATTTCTTCAACTACAACGCCGAGCCCGGCCGCAAGCTGGTCACCAGCTTCACCCAGGGGCCGGTCACCGACTACAGCAACGCCAACATCCATTGGGGTGATGTCGGCGCGCCAGCGACGGATACCCCGTTCGCCAGCCTGAGCGCGGCGCAGAAGAAGCTGGTGGCGGCCACCTTGGGCTATGCCGTTTACGAGAACGGCGTCTGGTACAACCCGGATGCCGCCGGCGCGCTGCGTCTGGTGACCGCATTCGCGGTCGGTCAGCCGGCCGATTTCGATCTCGGCCGCATCGACTGGGGCGGACCGCCGGCGCCGGCCGACGATGCCAGCTTCGAGCAGCTGAGCGCCGCGCAGCGCGCGGTGGTGGTGGCGCATCTGGGCTATGCCCAGGTGGATCGCCAGGTGTTCTACAACCCGTCGGCCCAGCCCGGCCAACAGATCCGTATCGATTTCACCCAGGGCAGCGGTGGTGACTACGAGAACAAGGACGTCGCCTGGGGCGACGTCGGCGCACCGGCCGACAGCACCGCGTTCAGCGCTCTCACCTATGCGCAGCAGAACAAGGTGCTGGCGCATCTCGGCTACAGCCGCTGGGATGGCGTGGTGTACTTCGACGCCGACGCACTGCCCGAGCAGCAGTACCGCTTGAGTTTCGAACAGGGTGAGGGCAAGGACTATCGCAACGCCGCCATCGTCTGGAGCGCGGTGCCGACGCCGCTGTTGAGTCACACCATCGACGTGGTCGCGCTGCCGGTGGCCGGTCAGAGCTACGTCATCACCATCGACGGCAACGACATCAGCTACACCGCGCGGGCCGGCGACACCGCCACGGCGCATCTGGTCGCCGGATTGGTCGACGCCATCAATGCCAGCGGCCAGTACGGCGCCACCGCGGTGGGCAACCAGATCCGCATCAACGACGGCGACGCGCGCGGCAAGGCGGTGATCTCCACCACGGTCGGCACGGTCGGCACCATGCACTCGCGCGACCTGCCATTTCAGGCGCTGACCGCCGAGCAGCAGTTCCGCGTGCTCGACCAGACCGGCTTCGTGCGCTACACCCAGGCCACCTACGTCGACACCACGCACGCCGACCCGCACAAGCGCGTGGTCACGTCGTTCACCGAGGGCGTGGATTACCGCAACGCCGACATGGACTGGGGCACGACCGGTGTGGTGCCGACCACGCGCTGGGTGGTCGACGACGGCACCAGCCACTACATGATCTACGCCTATGACGACATCGCCGACGGCACCGGCGACATCGACGAGATCCACATCCTGGATCCGCACGTGCTGCTCGGTCAGCGCGGTTTCGGCTTCCTGCTGGCCGGCGGCACCATCACCACGCTGCAGGACAACGCGCATTTCGTCGTCACCGGCCAGGACGATGCCATCGTGCGCGGCAACATCAACCTGCTGGGCGCGAATTCCAACCTGGTGATCGAGTCCGACAAATGGACCTATTGGGAAGGCGGCGCCAAGGTCAGCGGCAACATCACGCTGCTGGGTGGCGTCGAGCTGGACGGCTCCAATCCGCTGGGCAAGCCCCACGGCGGCGCCAATGCCGATGGTGTCAGCCTGTACATACACGGCGCCACCACGCTCAATACCACCAGCGCCGGTACGCACATCGTGCTGGCCGGCGGCCAGGACGTGGAGATTCACGGCCGCGTCATCGCCGGCGGCGCCATCGGTGCGTCCGGCGTCACCTGGCTGGGCGCCGATTCCACCATCGCCGTGACCGCCGGTCAGCAGATCCTGGTCAACACCGCGCTGGCCGCAGCCAAGTCGGTGACGCTGACCACCACGTCCACGCCCGGTGCCGATGACCAGGGCTACAGCGTCATCGTTGGCAGCGCCGCCGGCCTGACCGCGGCCGGTATCACCTCCACCAGTGCCGGCGGTCTGGTCAAGATCGACGCCACGGGCAATGTCACCTACAACGGCATGGCGCTGGCCGGTGGTGTGGTCACCCAGACCTTCGGTGGCCCCAACCAGAACGTGCTGCTGGCCGAGACCATCACCTGGTCGGGCAAGAAGTCCACCATCGACATCAAGGCCGCCGGTCAGCTCTGGCTGGGTGGCATGGCCAAGACCGAGGACGGCGATTTCGTCGAGATCGGCGGCACCTTCCGCGCCAACGACCTGATCCGCCTGCAGGGCGGCGCCAACAGCGACGGCATCGGCATCAAGATGCCGGGTGGCACGCGCATCGCCACCTCCAACGCCGACGGCCGCATCATCATGATCTCGGCGCAGGACGCGGAAATCTACGGACAGGTGGTGGCCGGCGGCGAGGTGCTCGACCACTTCGACAGCCGCGGCCTGACCCTGGGCAGCAGCACGCGGCTGTTCAACGGCGATTCCAGCATCAGCATCAGCGCCGATGGCCAGATCCGCCTCGGCCGCGACCTGATCGCCGGCAAGAGCATCGAAGTGCGCGGCGGCGTGGGCACGGGTACGCCCAGCGCGGCCAACCCTTGGGCCGATGAAGGCATCGTCATCGGCGGCAACGTGCATCTGAAGACGCTACGCGAATTCAGCAGCATCACGCTGTCCGCCGCCGGCGACCTGTCGGTGCTGGCCCCGGCTTGGACGCAGGAGCTGACCGCCGATGGCTTCGCCGAGTTCGCCGATGGCGACATCAGCGCCGATGCCAGCTTCGTGCTGCGCATCCTGCTGGGCACGCATACCTGGCTGGAAAAACAGGTCACGGTCAGCGCCGCCAGCACGCTCGGCAATACCGGTCTCGGATCGCTGCGCGACGACCTGCAGGCAGCCATCGACGGCGAGTTCGCG
Source organism: uncultured Thiobacillus sp. (assembly GCA_964440155.1). Classification (GTDB taxonomy): domain Bacteria; phylum Pseudomonadota; class Gammaproteobacteria; order Burkholderiales; family Thiobacillaceae; genus PFJX01. Next base: position 35,225 of record CAYTRH010000002.1, read on the forward strand.
CTGATGGAGCATGGTGTCCAGGTCGGCACGCGGACCGTCACCAGCGCCAGCGACGATCCCTACGGCATCAAGGTGCGGCTGAACGACGGCCGCCTGATGCTGACCGGCCAGTTCGCCTTCAGCATCGCCGCCGTTGCCGGTGGAAACGCCCAGTTGCTGGGCCTGACGCAGATCGCCGACAGCGATGCCACGGCCGGCGCCACCACCTCGGCGCGCGGCTATGCCATCGACGCCAGCGCGCGCGGCTCGGTGGTCAACATCGGCCGGGCCGACGCACCCAGTGGCGAGATCACCATTTCCGGCTGGATTCGCGCGCACAGCGCCATCAATCTTTATGCCGGCACCAGCTCGGGTGGCAGCCAGGACGTGCGCCTGACCGCCACCAGCCTGCTGGAGACGCTGTCCGGCGGCATGGTGCTGAACCCGACCGGCCATGCCGTGATCGAGGGTGACCTGCGCGCTTTGGGTCGCTACGCCGACATCATCGTCAATGCGCGCGACACGCTGCTGGTCAAGGGCGACCTGACCGCCCAGCGCGACATCATCATCAACGCCGGCACCGACGGCGTGGTGCAGAACGAGGTCAGTCTGGCCACCCATGGCACCAGCAGTTTCACCTCGCTGGATGCACGCGGCCGCATCATCCTGACCGGTCTGAACGACGTGGTGATCAACAGCACCATCGGTCAGGGCAATCCGGACCTGGCCCTGCTGAAGATCGCATCGACCCAGGGCACGCTGACGGTCGAACGCGAATCCGGCTGGCTGGAGACCGGCGCACTGCTGGAACTGTCCGGCAAGCACGTCGATCTGGCCGGCGTCATCCGCAGTTACTCGGCCACGCCGGCGACCTGGGACTACGAGGTCACGGTCAGCGCCAGCGGCGACATCCGCCTGCACGGCGACTTCGCGCTGGCCGGCTCCATGCTGGTCGAGGCGGGCGGCGACATCGACATCTACGATACCGGCCTGCTGGTGCACAACGCCGGCCACAAATTGCGGCTGGCCGCCGGCGATGCGATCCACATCGCGCGCGCCTACGACGTCACCAGTGCCGGCAGCCTGATCGGCATCAGCCGTGGCGCCGGCATGGCCGCCATCGAACTGGCGGTCGATCTGGGTACGGCGACCATCGCCAAACCGGTTACCACCGATGACGGCACCCATACCACGGTCGATCTGGCCAACGTGCGCGTGGTTGCCGGCGTCGGCTACCGCCTGGACGTGAACGGCGTCAGTCATACCGTCACCGCCATGGCCGGCGACACGCGCACCACACTGGCCGCCAAGCTGGCCGCGCTGATCGACGCCGGTGCCGGCCTGACCGCCAGCGCCAGCGGCGAGCAACTGCGGATCAGCGCCGGATTGCTGGAGACCACGCTGGCGTTCTCCACCGATGCGGGCCAGGCGGTGATCAGCGCCGCCAGCGCCACCGACGCCGCAGTGCTGCGCAACGTCGACTTGTCCGCGGTCAGTGCGATCAGTGGCGCCACCTACCGCTTGATCGTCGATGGCAGCGCGTTCAGCTACACCGCCGTGGCCGGCAACTCCATGGCCGACATCGCCGCCGCGCTCGCGGCCAAGCTCGGCGCCGGCGGCGGCGCGGTGCTGGAAGCCGATACCACGCTGGAAATCGAAGCCGGCGGCCTGGTCCAACTCGCGCGCGGCGGGCAGCTCTATGCCGAGGCCGACCACAGCAAGATCCAGATTCGTGCCGACCGCCTGGTGGTGCTGGGCAGCATCCGCGCCGGCCAGGATTACCACATCGACGGCACCGACATCACGACCACCTGGAGCGGCCGCGCGGCGCAGATCGACATCCGCACCACGCAGGACATCGTGCTGGGCGATAGCAGCATTGGCGGCAACCTGCTGGCCACCGGCACCATCCGCATCCAGGCCGGCGCCACCGCCGCCGGCCAGGGCTTCGCCATGAGCGCCGCGAGCGCCATCCAGGTCGATGCCCGCGGCGTGTTCGATCACCAGTACGGTATCGCCGCCACCTGGGGCGATGTCGGCGATGGCCTGATCAGCCTGCGTGCCGATGGCGACGTGCAACTGCGCGGCTCTGTCGGCGCGCTGGACACCGGCAGCGACATCGCCATCCTGTCGCGCTCGCAGGTGTGGATCGGCGGTCTGGTCAGCGCCGACGATGCGCTCACCGTCACCGGCGGCACCGACGGCAGCCGCATCGGCGTGCTGGTCGATACGCTGAAGCTGGATGGCAACGGCAACTATCTGTCCGGCGGCACGCTGGACACCGCCGCGGGCGGCAGCATCACCGTGACCTCCACCGATTCGATCCAGATCCAGGGTGTGGTCGGCCAGATCGATACCGCCCCGGGCGCGCTGGGCGCACGCAAGGTCGGTCTGGTCAGTCTGAACTCCACCGGTGGCGATGTCACCGTGCTGCGCGACATCGACGCGCGCGACCACGTGGTCATGACCGGCGCCAACATCTACGTGCTGGCCGGCAGCCACGTGTATGCCACCGGTGACGATTCCGACGTGTTCATCCAGGCGCGCAACCAACTGCTGATCGCCGGCAACGCGGTGAGCGGCTCGGTCAAGCCGGGCAAGGTGGCCAATGTGGTCAGCCCGACCGGTACCGCCCTGGGCGATGACCGCAGCATCGCGCTGTCCGGCACCATGACCCCGGGTACCTATCATCTGACCATCGCGCTCGACGATCGCCTGGATCTGTTCACCTATACCGCGCTGGCCGGCACCACGCTGGCCGACATGGCCAATTACTTCGCCGCGCGCATCAACGAGCACGTCGACTACGTCGCGCACGCCAGCGGCAACGTCATCCACATCACCGACGGCGCCGGCCTGTCGACGCTGACGCTGCTCGACAACGATGCCATCGTCAAGGCCGACCGGCTGGTGCACCTGGCGGCGCCGAGCATCCAGGTCAGCGGCATCGTGCAGGCCGGCATCAGCAGCGCCGTGGTCAGTGACCGGCACGATCACGACATCGACGCCGCGCGCAGCATCGACTTCAGCGCCACGTCGGTGGTTGCCGGTGTGGTCTACCGCGTGTCCATCGCCGACGTCGGCTTCGCCTATGCAGCGCAGGCGCACGACACACGCGCCAGCGTCGCCGCGCAACTGGCGGCGCAGATCGAGGCCCATGGCCGTTTCAGCGCCCATGCCGCAGGCCACGTGATCCACATCAGCGCCGGTGCCGGCACGCTGGCCATCAACGTCGGCGAGGACGGGCGCGTGCTGATGAATGCCGGCTCCAGCCTGAAGATCGTGGACGGCTACGTCGCCTCCAACGGCCGCATCGATTTCAACGCCGGCGTGAATATGGCCTGGAGCCGCGATCAACTGGAAGGCGACATCGCGCGCAGCCAGTTGCAGGGCGGCAGCGTCGTCATCTCCGGTCAGGGGCTGGTGGACGCCGGCGGCGCCGTCAAGCTCCAGGCCGGCGGCGACATCGTGCTCGATGCCGACGCCACGCTGGCCGGCCCGCGTAGCGTGCTGGTGCCGGTGTACGTGACCGTGGCCGAGACCGTGGAAGTGGTCACCGGTTATCGCCAGGTGGCCGACGGCCAGATCCAGGTACCGGAGATCTCCTGGACCACGACCATGATCACCGAGCAGGTGGATACCCGCAAAGTGGTCACCGGCAGCGAATACAACACGATGAACGTGACGCTGACGCAGATCGGCTACTACAACCCGAACGCGCCGGAGGGCCGGAAATTCCGCGAGCTGTTGATCGAGGGTCTGGACTACAACAACAGCGACATCAACTGGAACAACGCCGGCAATTCCGAGCTGCCCAACCGCACCGCCACACCGGTCACGCTCAACTACAACCAGGTCAACAAGAGCAACCAGAACCTGTACAAGGAGTTCACCCAGCTTTCCGACGCGCAGCGCCAGGCGGTGTTGAACGCCACCGGCTACAAGCCGCTGTACCAGTTCACTTACACCGACCCGATGACCCACCGGGTGCAGAACGGCACCGCCAGCGACACGGTGTGGACGCCGTCGTGGGCCGGCAATCCGCAGGTGGTCGACTACGTCGACGTCGCCGGCTGGCGCGACATGTACATCCGCATGCCGCAGGGCGCCAAGGAGAACATCCTCAACGTGATCAGCCAGGGCGAGGCACGCTACCTGACCGGTGACACCACCATGAACGGCCAGAGCGACGGTACCTGGGTCACGCTGGACCAGAACCCGGCGCCCACCGGCGAACTGGTGGGCCGCTACCTGGAGACCGCCAAGGTCGCCTACGTGCAGGACAAGTCCATGCTGGAATATGGCGACAACGGCACCAAGACGCCCGGCAACACCAAGGACGATCTGAGATACGTTGCCGGCGGCAACACCCCGCACGACGCATGGAACGCCGCCTGGACGCTCAACAGCGTCAACAACGACGGCTACGCCGGGCGCTGGTCGGTCAGCTATGTCGTCAACTCCGGCTATCGCGTGTTCGACGTCAGCGACCGTGGCACCGTGGAATCGGTGATGAAGCGCGTGCCGACCTGGCAATGGCAGGCCAATGCCATGGGTGACTACGTCATCACCGGCGGCGTCGATTTCAACCAGCGCGGCGGCCCGCAGGCGTACGGCGGCGCCTCGGTGTTCTCCAACAACATCTATGCCGCCGACACCTGGTTCAGCGTGGTCAACAACAACCAGGACACGCAGTATCTGCAACGGGCCGCCTATACCGTGTCGTTCGCGGCCGGGGACAACTTCCTCGGCTTCACCGACGTGGCCGTGGTGTTCAGTCAGGATGCGAACTCGCACAAGACGCGCGCGAACATGTTCGGCATGTCCTACACCTACACCACCGGCTGGAATTTCGTCTCGCTCGGCTACGTCAACGACTACGACTTCACGCGCTGGGACTGGATGGACTGGCCGGCGCACGCGGGCAACGTCAGTTATGACCACGGCTGGGCCAAGCGCAACCTGATCCAGAGCTACGCCAACAAGTACGGCTACAGCAACGTGCAGACCCGCGCCTGGGAATCCGACGAGGGCGCCTGGGAACGCAACAACATGAACCTGGACATGCGTTGGCGCGAGAGCGTCACCGTGTCGCACACCGAGACCTACAACGATTACGTGTACAACTGGGTGTCACAGTGGCACGACGTATACGACCGGCGCGACCAGTTCCAATTCCAGGTGGTGACCCAGCCCAAGGAGATCTTCGACTACCGGCCGATCTACGCGACCACCACGCAGGACGTCATGGTGGTCAACATGAAGGACGTCACCGTCTGGAAGAGCGTGCCCATCATCGAGCAGCAGACCGTGCTGCGCACCACCGTGGTACTGGAGGAAAGCAGCGCGCGCGGCGGTGATTTCGACGGCGAATCGATCCACGGTGCCACCGTCACCATCGATGCGAGCGGCGCCACCCGTCTGTCCGGCAAACTCGCGGCGGATACGCATCTGCACGTCGCCGCCGGCACGGTGCTGCAACTGCAGGGCAACATCCCGGTGAGCGAGGTCGGCCAGCCCGACGCCAAGCCGATCGAGACGCGGCTGGCCGCGGCCACCATCGAGCTGCGCGCCGGCGAGAATCTGGTGGTGGACGACACCGCGCGCGTGCTCGCGTCGGCCGCCGATGAGGCGGCCATCCGGCTCGATTCACTGCGCGACATGACCGTCGGCGGCGAACTGCGCGCCGTGGACGCCGCCGCCGTGGTGATCAGCGCCGACCGCAACATCGCGCTGAGCGGGCAGGTCACGGCCGGGGCGATCACCGTCGCCGCCGGCGACGGCGTCAGCCAGGACGGCCGCATCAGCGGCGACGGCGAGGCTCACCTCAAGGCCACCAGCGGCGATCTGACGCTGCGTACCGGCTTGTACGGCGGCAATATCGTGCTCGATGGCTCGACACTGGAGGCGTCCGGCGTCGAAGCCGCGGTGCACCTGATCGCGCCCGGCGGCAACATCCAGCAGGTCGCGCACACCTTGACCGATGGCGCCACCAGCAGCCAGCAGGCATCCGGTCGCATCGTCGCCAACATGCTGGTCGCGCTGGCCGACAACGGCATGAGCCTGAATGTCCAGGTCGATTTCGCCGACCTGCGCCTGACCGACGCCGGCAACATCAAGCTGGTCAACCAGCAGGCGTTGACGCTGACCAGCGCCGTCACCGCCGACGGCGCCATCGACGTGACCGCGTTCGGCGCCATGACGGTGATCGATGCGCGCACGCTGGGCAGCAGCGACCGCAACGACATCACGTTGACCACGCACGACCTGTCGCACGGCAGCGCTGCCGATCTCACCGTGATCAGCCTGCAGAACGGCGCGCGCGGCGACCTGACCTTCAACGTCGAGGGGCACATCGACATCGCCGGCAACCCGACACTGCTGGCCGACGTGCTGTCGGTGCGCGTCGCCGGCGGCCTGACGCTGGCCACCCAGGTCAACAGCCTGATCCTCGAAACCACGCGCGCCGGCGATGTCAGCATCACCCAGGGCACGCGCGCGCTGACCCTGACGCGCGTCTGGATCGCCGATGGCGATTTCACGCTCGCGGCCGGCGATTTCGTCAACCAGATCGGCGGCCGGATCGACGTCGCCGACCTGCGCATCCTGTCGAACAAGGACGCCGACGGCGATGTCGAGCCGGACATCGACATCACGGCGGTGGGCGACATCCTGGTGCGCTTCATCTCGGCCGGCGTGTATACCGCGTCGGACGACGACAAGCCGGTGCTGGAAAGCACCGATGGCGTGGAGCTGAGCTATACCGGCACCAGCTCGGCGGGCGACGTGCGGCTGGAGTCCACCCGTGGCCGCATCGGCGAGGCGTTCAGCGATGCCGGCGTGGACATCATCGCCGACCGGCTGACCCTGCGCGCCCACACCGGCATCACCCAGTTGGAGATCGCGGTGAACAGCCTGGATGCCATCACCGTGTCCGGCAACATCGAGCTCACCGATTTCGACAGTCACCGTGAACTGGCGCCGGGTCTGGTGATCATCAACGCGATCACCAGCATCGGCGGTGACAGCCTGGTCAGCATCACCGCCCAAGGCGACATCCTGGTCGGCGCCGATGCCGTGGTCCGCGGCGACACCATCCGGCTGGCCAGTGTGCACGGCAAGCTGCGCGTCGATGCGCCCACCGGCGGCGATTCCCTGGTGTACACGCGCGGCATCGCGTTCGATGCGGGACAGGCGATCCAGCTCTACCGCTTCTTCGCGGCGCCGGAACTGATCGAATACAAGGCCGGCAATTACGTGCAGTTCGGTATCGGCGACGACATCTCGCGCATGCTGCCGACCACCATTTCGGCCGACACCATCATCCTGCATACCGGCGGCTCGCTGAGCATGGGCTCCGGGGTCGGCAACGTGGTCATCACGCCGCCGCACGTGTCCGACGTCAACCATGCCCGCAGCCTGGATCTGACGCAGTTGACGGTGCTGAACAACGCCAACTACACGGTCAACATCGATGGTGTCACCCGCACCTACACCTCCGACGCCAATGCCACGCTGGCCGAGATCGTCTCCGGCCTGACGCTGGCGCTGGCCGGCTATGCCGCCAGTGCCCAGGGCAACGTCATCACGCTGGCCGCCAATGCCGGACGTTCGGCCATATCGGTTTATCAGGCTGCCATGCTCAGCGCCAACAAGCGGCTGGAACTGGTCGCCGGGCAGAACCTGAGCTTCATCGGCAGCATCGGCATCAAGCCGAACTATTACGCCGGCGGCAGCGATGCCGACGGCAAGATCGACAGCGTGTTGCTGAAGGCCGGCGGCCAGGGCGAAATCTCCCAGGCTATCTACGGCACCGACGGCAGTTATCAGGGCAACAGCATCACCCCGACCGGCTTCCTCAACCTGATCCTGACCAAGGCGCCGGGCAACGCCGAGGCGTTGCCGGCAGCCACCTTCGAGCTGCGCGCGCTGCGCGACATCGCCGTCGATCTGGGCAGCAGCCTGACGCTCACCGGCTTCGTCGGCGGCGTCAGCGGTTTCGATTACGCACGCAACGTCGACTTCCAGGTGCACGGCACCATGACCGTGCTGGGCGGCATCGTCGCCGCCGATGCCAACATCGGCCGGCTGCGCATCGACGCCGCGTCGATCACCGCCGACGGCGCTTCCGTGTTCATCGCCGACACGCTGGAAGTGCGCGCCAGCAACGGCGTGCAGTTGAACACGCTGATCAATCGGCTGACCGTGGATTCCACGGTCAGCGGCGACGTCAGCGTCAACGAAGCCACCACTTTGGTGGTTGATCGCATCCTCGCCGCCGATGGCGCCATCATCGTCAAGGCCGGCGATGATCTGTACGTGCGCGACATCCGCAACGTCGCTGGCGGCGACGCCATCGTGGTCATGGCGGGCGACCTGATCTACATCGACCGCATCGAGGCGGGTACCAGCCAGGGTACGCAAAAGTCGGCTGGCAGCACCATCACCGTCGATGCCAAGACCATGGCTTACGAGTGGGGCACGCCGATCGAAGGACTGGATGCCACGGTCTCCACCGTGTTCACCGCGCGACCGCAGGTGCACAGCAGTGCCCTGAGCTTCGCCGCGACCACGCCCGGCGTCGGCGACGTGTTCAAGGTCAGCACCGGCAAGTTCGCCTATCAGGTGGCCTATGGCGAGGTGGTCAACGGTGTCGTCGCCAACTCCTGGGCCACCATCCTGGGTGCACTGAAGTTCAAGATCGAGATGGGCGAGCCTTACACGGTCGGTATCGACGCCGCCGCGCGCACGCTGACACTGGCTTCCAGCACGCCGTTCACCGCCTCCGGGCTGAGCGAAGACCTGCACGCGGCGGCGTCGGGCATCGTCATCAGCGCGGCCGGCGCCGGCCCCGGCGCGGCGCGAACGCTCGATCTGAGCGGCATTACCGTGGCCAACCACGCCACCTATGTGCTCAACCTCGGCGGCGCACGCGTGTCCTACACCGCCGATGCCACGGCGACGCTGGCCGAGATCGTCCATGGCCTGGCCGCGTCGATCCACGGCCACCCGGCCTACAATGCCAGCGCGAGCGGCAACGTCATCACCATCGCCAGCGGCGCCGGCAACCAGGCCATCAGCCTGGACATCACCGTGCCGCACGACGCCGCGGTATCGACGGCGACGACCGCGGCGCGGGCGCAGGTCAGCCAGCTGCAGTTCGCCGCGCACACCTATGCCAAGGGTGAATCCATCGTCGTGTGGGCGGCGGGACGGCAGTACATGGCGGTCGCCGACGCCGACAACACCAGCCAGGCGTCGCTGCTGACCGCCATCGCCAATCAGATCCAGGCCAACACCCGCGCGCTGGTCACCGCCAGCGCCGCCGGCAACGTGCTGACGCTGACCGCCAAGCAGGTCGATACGCCGTTCAACGCCAGCGGCTATGCCGCAGCGCTGGACCAGACCGCCGCCGACCTGTTCGGCCATGCGGTGACGGTGAACATGGCCGCACCCGGCACGCCCAAGCAGGCGCCCAAGGTGCTCGCGGTCAACTCGGACCGGGGCACGGGCGACGAACTGGAGGTCAAGTACACCGCGCTGGCCGACACCGGCCTGACCGTGGGCTGGACCACGGTGACGCAACTCACCGACGCGGCCACCGGCAGCGGTGCCTACAACGCCGTGGTCAGCACCACCCCGGCGGCCAATGCTGCGCCGCAACAAAATCGCATCCTGTTCGGCGATGTGCTCGGCGACCATCGCCGCTTCACGATCACGCTGAACGGCACCGATTACGTGCTCGACACCAGCGCCACCGACTGGGCCACGGTGCTGGATGCGCTGGATGCGCTGCTGACGCCGTCCGGTGTCGACGTGGCCAGCGACAGCGCCGCTCAGGCGTTGTTGCTGAGCGCCGCCGATGCCTTCACGCTGGGCACGGTCAAGGTCGAGATCGTAGCGCCGACCACGGCGATCAGCGGCGCGGTCAGCGCCGACGGCAGCGTGCCGGAAGTGCAGGCCGGTTCGTCCGCCGCGCAGGTCAGCGATCTGGCCTTCAGCGGCGCGGCGCCGCAGGCCGGCATGGTGTATACGGTGCTGGTCAACGACCACCACTACAGCGCGCGCGTGGGCGGCAACCATCTGCTGTTCCTGACCGGCGTGGACGATGCCGACATCCGACTGGTGACCTCCGCGGCCATCGACGGCATCGCCGCCGTCAACAGCGCCGGCATCAATGCCGCCGACATCGCCGATGTCGATCACGACCGGACCATCGATCTCAGCGGCCTGACCGTGGCCAACAACACGCAATACACCATCCGTATCGGCACGGTCGATTGCAGCTACACCTCGGATGCCGATGCGACCCTGGCGGAGATCGTCACCGGTCTGCGCAACGCAATCCATGCCCAGCCGGAGTTCGCCGCCGCCGCGCCGGTCGGCAACGTCATCACCGTCACCGGCGGCGCCGGCACCGCCAGCATCACGCTGACCGCCGGCGGCGGCAGCATCATGGTCAACGATGCCGACATCGCCGACCCGAATCACCACCGCACCATCGCTCTGACCGGCGTGGCCGCGGTGCGCGGCGGCGTGTACGCGGTGACCATCGGTGCCACGCCCGCATTCAGCTATACCGCGCAGCGCGGTGACGACATCGATGCCATCGGCGCGCAACTGGCCAGCCTGATCGATGCCCATGCCGGTTACAGCGCCAGCTACGACGGCACCGGCAAGGTCATCACCGTCACCCAGGGGGCCGGCATCGCCGCCATTGCCGTCAGCGGCGTCGGTCCGGTGGCGGGCACCGACCTGGTATCCATCGGCGGCAGCAACGCCACGGAAGCCGGGCGCATCGTCAATCTGTCGGCGCTGGCCGCGGTCGATCATGCCGTCTACAGCTTGCACATCGGTGCCAGCGTGTACACCTACACGGCGGACGGCAGCGCGACGCTGACCGAGATCACCAACGGCCTCAAGGCCGCCGTCGGCGCGTCGGCCACTGCGCACAATGCCACCGTGGCCGCCAACTGGGCGTCGCTGCTGGGGCAGTTGCGCTTGCAGATCGAGGCCGGCGAGGCGATCAGCGTGACCGTCGGCCAGAGGGCCGACGGCACGGCCGGTGCCAATGCGCTGACACTGACCGCCGAGGCGCACAACACGCCGTTCAGCATCAAGGGCGTCAGCGTCACGCCGGCAACGGCGCTGGAGGCCGCCGGCTCGGTGGCGACCACGTTCGCTGCGCCGGGGGTTAAGCAGGTCAGCGTCATCGATTTTGCCGATCCGGTCATCTATGGCGATACCAACCTCACCGTGGTGCTGGATGGCAGTGTGCTCAGCGTGTCCACCAACGGCACGCCGATCGCGATGTCCGGGCCGGCACCGCAGTTCCCCGGCGTGCCGCAGACCATCGCCATCAGCGGCCAGACCATCACCTATCCGGCGGACGTCGATCCGGTCCCCGGGCGCGGCTATCTGGTCATCGTCGACGGCAAGCGCTTCAACGCCACCGCCACCGGCACCTCCTGGGCGCAGGTGCTGGGCGACCTGGAGAGCGCGATCGAGGCCGGTGTGGGCGGCAACGTGACCTACGATGCCGGCGCGCGCACGCTGACCATCCCGACCGGCACCATCAGCTTCGCGGCGGTCGCGCCGACCAAGAGCTGGGCCGCGCTGCTGGGCGAACTCAAGACCGCACTGGAGGCGACCGGCAAGGTCACGGTGGCGGTCGATGCAGCGCTGCGCACGCTGACCCTGACCGGGGTCGCCGATGACGTCGATTTCCGCGTCGATGCGGTGTCCTTGAGCGCGCTGGACCGGGTCACCGACGACGGCGTGAGCGTCAGCACGCCGCCGGGCGTGGATGCCCAGCAGGTCAGCGCCATCCAGTTCGCCGCGGCGCCGGTGCCCGCGGTCGGCTACAGCTACGCCGTGACCGTCAACGGCAATGCGTACAGCGTGTTGGTCAACGGCGTGGATGTGCTGGCGCAATGGCACACCGCCGATGGCAAGGGTGTGCTGGACCGGCTGGCGGCACAGATCGAAGCGGGCGAGGCGATCACCGCCGCGGTCGATGCCGCCGAACGCCGGTTGACGCTGACCGCCGAGGCGTTCAATACCCCGTTCACTGTCGATTCGGTCATGGTCAGCCAGTCCGTGGCCAGCGAGATCATCGGTGCGGCGGCGCAGACGCTGCTACAGAGCGCGGTGGCCGGCGGCGTGCAGCAGAGCAGCCTGGACTTCGGCAGCACGGTGCACAGCGCCACACTCAAATACACGGTCAGCATCGGCGGCGTTGCCTTCACCACCACCGGTGAAGCCAGCAAGGCCGCCGCGCTCGCCACCCTGGCCGGCAAGATCAATCACCCCACCACCGGCAGCGCCTTCGCCACCGCCGCGGTGGCCGGCAACCTGCTGAACCTGAGCGGCGAGACCAACGGCGTGTCTTTCGTGGTCAGCGGCAACGCCATCGACACGGCGGTCGGCACGCCGGGCAACCCCAAGGTGTTCGAGGGCAGCAAGGTGGTGATCGTGCCGGACCGCGAGCCGGGCAGCTACGGCATGAAGGTGACCGGCAGCCTGACCGTGGTGAACCTGCCCACCAACGCCGGCGAGACCATCAACCTGGTGGCGGGCGACGGGCCGGGGGTCGGTGACCTGGTGGTGGTGTCACCGCTCGACGTCGGCAGCACCGGCACCGTGATCCTGGCCGCCGACGGCGGCATCACGCTGGGCGGCAAGGTGACCGCCGGCACGCTGGAGGTCAGCTCCGGCAAGAACCTGACCATCACCTCCGAAGTCGGCAGCATGCAGGTGACCATGACCGGCAACGGCGACCTGACCGTGTTCCAGACCGGCGCGCTGAACATCGGCAGTATCACCCTGCCCGACAGCGTCCACACCACCGGCCGCAACATCGCGCTGGTGGCCGATGGCGACATCACCATCGGCAGCATCACCGGTTTCGCCGGCGACATCTCGATCACTTCGAAGACCGGCAGCATCACCATCACCAGTCTGCAGGGTGCGGGCGCGGTGACGCTGTCGGCGCAAGCCGGCGCGGTGACGCTGGGTGATGCCGCGCATACCATCGAGGCGGATACGCTGGACATCGCCGCCAAGGGCGCGATCAGCGTCTACGAGGCCGACGGCGTCACCATCGAGCGCATCCACAGCAGCGACCGCGCCGCGGTGTTCGTGCGCGCCGGCGGCACGCTGACGGTCAACGGTGCCATCGATGCCGCCGGTGCCAACACGGTGAACCTGACCACCACGGCCGGCGCGATCCACCTCAACCAGAGCATCACCAGTGTCGGCGGCGACATCACGGTGCAGGCCCATGCCGGCATGACCCTGTCGGAACAGGGCGACATCCGCAGCACGGGCGGCGACATCGTGCTCAACGCCGGCAGCGGCGCCATGACCATGACCGGCGAGACCATCGTCGATGCCGGCAGCGGCCCACTGGAACTGCGCGCCGACGGTGCCATCACGCTGGGCAAGCTGCGCACCACCAGTTCCGCCGACCTGAACATCGTGTCCGGCGGCGTGGTCGACGGTGGCGAGGGCAGCACCGACATCATCGCCAGGACGGCGCGCCTGGTCATCGTCGCCACCGGCGGCATCGGCGCGGCGGACAACCCCATCGAGACCGAGGTGGCGCGTCTGCACCTGACCAACCACGGCAGCGGCGATGTGGCGATCGAGGACGTCGACGCGGTGATCATCGAACACATCGTGCAGACCGCCGGTGGCGTGGTCAGCATCGCTACGCTCAAGGGGGCCATCATCACCACCGGGGAAGGCATCAGCGCTGGCACCGGTGCGGTCAGTCTTTACGCCGGCGGGGATGGCGGCTACCTGACGCTGGGTGCCGACATCCGCACGCAGGGCGGCAATGTCACGCTGACCGCCGAGGACGGCAACGTCACGCTGGACAACGCCGGCGTGCGCGTCACCGGCGGCGGCGACATCGTCATCAAGGTGCCGCGCGGCGGGTTGATCAATGCCGCGACCGAAGTGGTGGACGGTACCGACATCCGCATCGCCGGCTGGCTGACCGTGCCGGACGGCCCCGATGCCGACAGCATCCGCGATTTCGACCCCGAACTGCACTGGCTGATGCGCCAGGGCATGTTCGCCGTCGATACCGCCAACGGCGAGGTGGTCGCGGCCAATGTGCCGAGCTATCTGGAGGCGGCGCACCTGCCCAACGGCACGGTGTTGCGCGCCGCCGACGGCGCATTGCTGCAGAGCACCGGCGGCAACCTGACCATCATCGTGCGCGACCAGATCGGCGCGCGCACCGAGGGCTTCCTGTTCAGCCCCGGCGCCATCGTCATCGATGCGCTGAAACTCACCGCCACCAGCAGCGAACGCATGGACATCATCGTGCTGACGCTGGGCGACGTGGAAGTCGCCACCGATGCCACCGTGGCCGGCAGTCGCGGCGGCACCACCGAGGCGTCCAGCCTGTCCGGCGCGCACGCCATCAGCGGTGCCATGGATGCCAGCGGCAACGACATCTCCATCCGCGGCAACGACGTCACCATCGGTGCGCCGATCCGCAGCGCCGGTGCCGTGCTGTCGTTCGTGCCGCTGGATCCGACCACGCCCATCGTGCTGGGCGATACCCTGGGCGGCAACAGCGGGCTGCCCGGCGGACCGCGCATGCAGCTCGACAACGCCGAGCTGGGTTTCCTGCAGGACGGCTTCAAAGAAATCGTCATCGGCGGCGAGGATGGCAGTTACAACATCTATGTCAGCGAACCCGGCGCCGACGTGACGGTGACGCTGTACGACAACCTGACCCTGCGCGCACCGGCGCTGGGCGGCGAGGTACACATCGGCGGCAACATCGTGCTGCTGGGCGGCGCCTCGCTGGTGATCGACGGCTCGGGCCACACCACCACGCTTTCCGCCGACATCACCACCAGCGACAACGCCGTCTTCAGCGATTCCATGCTGATCGTGGGCAACCGCATCATCACCGCCGGCACCGACGGCACCGGCAACATCCAGTTGGGCGCCAGCGCCGCGCACTGGCTGGACGGCAACGGCGATCTGCTGCCCGACACGCTGTCGCTGTTCGCGCCCGGCAACGTGCGCCTGTACGGGCAACTGGGCGTGCTCGACCCGCTGGAAAGCCTGCTGATCGGCGGCGTCGATGTCGGCGGCGCGATCAACAACCCGGACAACGTCACCTTCGACGGCGAAGTGGTGGTCAACGGCGACATCACCATCACCGCCACCGGCACGGTGACCTTCCGCCAATCGGTGACCCTGAACGATGGCGGCAGCCTGCGCATCTTCGGCGCCGAGCACGTGGTGTTCGAGCGCGGCGTGGTACTGAACGGCGGTGGCGACCTGTTGGTCGAGGCCGACGAGATCAGCTTCCTGTGGGGCGGCGAGTCCATCGTCGGCAGCGGTGTCATGACGCT
The DNA here is from genome assembly GCA_964440155.1 of uncultured Thiobacillus sp. Lineage (GTDB taxonomy): Bacteria > Pseudomonadota > Gammaproteobacteria > Burkholderiales > Thiobacillaceae > PFJX01. The sequence goes on from CAYTRH010000002.1 coordinate 50,587, forward strand.
GCGTCCGGCTACGGTCAATGCCGCGATCGAGATCGGCACGCCGCCCAACAGCATCACCGCGGGCACGCTCAACATCGACATCAATGAGATCCAGGCTTTTGCCGACGGCTTCAGCAAGGTCGTCATCGGCCACGAGAGCGGCGGTCACGCCGCCGCCAATGCGGGTGCGGTGCGCATCGGCGCGATGAACGTCGGCGGCCAGCCGATGCTGCGCGACAACTTGGAAGTCTACGGCGGCAGCATCGTGGTCGAGGACTTCGGCAATTCGGCCTATACGCTGCTGGTCAACGGCAACATCCGGCTGGACGCGGTCAACGACATCAACATCTACAACATGATGGAGGCGCGCAGCGGCACGGTGCTGCACGACATCGTGCTGTACTCGGCGCACGGCGCCATCACCCAGTCCAACGGCCTGGCCGACGGCGTCACCGGCGAACCGATCCGCGCCGCCGACCTGAGCCTGCGCGCGGCCACCGGCATCATGCTGGCGTTCACCGAGGTGACAACGCTGAGCGCGCTGAACGTCGGCAACAGCGGCGACATCGTGATCCGCGAAACCGCGGCCGGCGGCGATCTGGTCATCACGTCCATCGTGCAGCAGCATGCCGGCGGCGCGGCTGACATCAGCGTGCGCACGGCCGCCGGCACGCTCACCGTGCTGGCCGGTGGCAACGGTGTGGTCAATCAGGGCGCGGGCGGCATCGACCTGCGCGCAGCCGGCACGGATCAGCGCATTTTGGTCGATGCGCCGCTGAGCACCATGGGCGGCTCCATCCAGTTGCGCGCGACCGGCGACATCGTCAACCAGGATGGCGCTGGCATGGATGGCCGCATCACCAGCCAGGGCGGTCTGATCCTGCTCGCCTCCAGCAGCGGCGACATCGTCCAGGGTGGCGACATGGATTCGGCCGGAGCGCTGATCGACCTGTCGGCAGCCGGCGACATCGTCATGCAGGATGGCGTGCGTCTGGTGTCGCAGAACGCCGGCGACACCGGTGCGGCGCGGCTCACCGCTGGCCAGTCCATCGTGTTGAGTCTGATCGAGGCGAACGGTGCCATCGGTCTGACCGCGGGCAGTGGCGGCATCAGCGACGGACGCAGCGCGGCCGGCATCCTGGGCGAGGGTTTGAATCTGGACGGCGACAGCGCCGTCCTGAGCCTGCGTGCCGCCACCGGCATCGGTACCGGCGACGCGCCGATCCAGACGCGCGTGGATGCGCTCAGCGCCAGCAACGACGTCAGCGGCGGCGTGTATCTACGCGAATGGACCGCGCTGCGGCTGGAAGCGGTGACCGGCGCCAATGCCGTCGAGATCGGCGGCAGCGAAGGCAACATCAGTATCGTCACGTTGGATGGCAGCATCGTCGTGGTCGACGGCATCCGCACCACCGGCGCCGCCGGCAACCTGCTGCTGTCCGCCGGCGAGAGCGCGGAAGCCACGGCGGCGGACGTCGACATCCGTGCCGATGTCAGCTCCAGCCACGGCCACATCACCGTGCTGGCCAGGGACGCCATCGTGCTCGACAACCAGGCGGCGGATGCCGGTGTGGTGCAGACCCTGGCCGAGGGCAGGACCATCGCGCTGATGGCCGATGCCGACATCGTGTTCGAGGCGGAAGCGCGTCTGCTCACCCGGGACGGCAACATCCGGCTGTACAGCAACGACGGCAGCATCCATCTCGGCGTGATCGACGCCGGTGCCGGTGACGTCAGCATCCGGGCGGGGGACTGGATCCTCGACGCTCAGGACGACGACGCCTTGCCGGCGCCGGTGGTCAACGTCGTCGCCAACGCGTTGCGCATGGAGGCGGTGAGCGGCATCGGCACGGCCGCCGCACAACTGGAGACCGCGACCAATACCATCGCCATCCGCGTGACCGACGGCAGCGCCTGGGTGAAAGAAGAGGACGGCCTGTCGATCGGCACGGTCCCGCCGGTCACCATCGACCTCGTCGCTGCCGATGGCAGCACCAGCCCGGACGCCGATGCGTTGCCGCTCAACGGCTTCCAGATCGCCTTCGGCGCCTCGCTGGTGCTGGTCGCCGGCGGCGACACCGTGCTCGATCAGGCCATGCATGCCACGGGTGGCGGCAACATCCTGATCAGCGTCACCGGCAACCTGACCCTGACCGCCGGTGTCAGCGCCGAGGGTGGGCATATCAGCGTGCTGGTCAGCGGCACGCTGATCCAGGCGGCCGACGGCGACATCACCACGTCCGGCACCGGCACCATCGACGTACAGGCCGCGCGCATCGTCATGGCCGACGGCGCCAGCGCCACGACCGGCAGCGGCAACATCCGCTACGCCTCGGGTGGCGATCTGCAACTCGGCGCGCTCTCCACCGCCGGCGACGTCAGCCTGGTCGGCGGCACCATCACCGCTGCCGGCAGCGGCGTCAACGTCAGCGCCGGCGGGCTGCGCGTACAGGCCGGCACGTTCGGCAGCGAGGACGCCGCCATCGACACCGCGGTCACCACGTTGAGCGCCCAGGTGGGCGCCGGCGGGCTGTTCCTGAGCGAAACAGACCACCTGATCATCGGCCAGATTGCCGCCGTCAGCGTCAACCGGGTCAAGGCGGACGGCACCGTGACCGGCTCCAGCGTCACCGACGCGGCGCAGAGCGACATCGTCGGTGCCGGCGTGGTGGCACTGACGGTGGGCGGCGACCTGATCGACCAGGATGCCGACGGCGACACCGACACCGACATCAGCGCCACGGCGCTGAAGCTGGCGGTGGCCGGGGCCATCGGCAGCGGCGCCAACCATGTCGAGATCGCCGTGGCCACGCTCAGCGCCCATGCCGGTGCGGGCGGGCTGTATTTGAGTGAGGCGGATGCGGTCAGCGTGGGCACGGTGCTGGGCCAGAGCGGGCTGGCCAGCGCCGGCCGACTGGTGCTGATCGGCGGTGGCGATGTCGCCGTCGACGCCGCCATCGCTGCGGGTGGAAATCTGCTGTTGCACAGCGATGGCGGTCTGAGCGTGAACGCGGCGGTGAGCGTCACGGGCGGTGACGTCAGCGTATCTGCCGTGGATGTGTTCACCCAGGGTGCGGACGGCGATATCAGCGTCAGCGGCGCCGGCACGCTGGACGTGCGCGCGAACGCCATCGTCATGGCCGATGGCGCCGGCGCCACGACCGGCAGCGGCGACCTCCGTTACCAGGCTGCCGCCGGCATCGCGCTGGGCAGCCTGAGCACGGCCGGCAACGTCAGCCTGGTGGCAACGACGGTGGTCGATGCCAACGGCGGCGGCGTCAACGTCAGTGCCGGCGGGCTGCGCGTGCAGGCCGGTGCGTTCGGCACGGCGGACGATGCCATCGACACCGCGGTGACCACGTTGAGCGCCCAGGTCGGCGCCGGTGGGCTGTACCTGAGCGAAGCCGATGACCTGATCATCGGCGATACGCCGGCCATCGCCGTCAAGCGCATCGGCGGCGACGGTGTGCTGGCCGTGGCGGTGCAGGACGCGGCGCAGGGCGACATCGTCAGTGCCGGTGTGGTGGCACTGACGGTGGGCGGCGACCTGATCGACCAGGATGCCGACGGCGACA
>CAYTRH010000002.1:54240-59345 GCA_964440155.1 uncultured Thiobacillus sp.
TGTCGAGATCGCCGTGGCCACGCTCAGCGCCCATGCCGGTGCGGGCGGGCTGTATCTGAGCGAGGCGGATGCGGTGAGCGTGGGCACGGTGCTGGGCCAGAGCGGGCTGGCCAGCGCCGGCCATCTGGTGCTGATCAACCTGGCCGGCGAACTGCGGCTGGATGCCGCCGCGCACGCGACCGACAACCTGCGCCTGCAAGCGGCCGGCGGCGACCTGACGCTGAACGCCGTGGCGGGCAGCAGCGCCGGCCATGTCAGCCTGCGCGCGCACGCACTGCTCACGCAGGCGGCGGACGGCGACGTCGCATCGGCCGGTGACATCGACGTGGTCGGCGCCACCATCGTCATGGCTGACGGTGCCGGTGCCGCCAGCAGCGACGGCAACATCCGTTACCTGGCCACCGGCACGCTGCAACTGGGTGCGTTGAGCACGGCGGGCGAGGTCAGCCTGACCGCAGCCGGCATCACCGACGCCGGTGCCGGCGACGGCATCAACGTGACTGCGCGCGCACTGCGTATCGTCACCACTGACGCCGGTCTGGGTGCGGGCAGCGGCGTCGATCCGCTGGAAATCGACGTGGCCGAACTCGCGGCCGCGGTCGCCGGTCACGGCGGCCTGTTCCTCAGCCAGACCGGCGATGTGCGTATCGGCCGGCTCGACGCCTTTGACCTGCGCGTGGTGCAGAGCGACGGCAGCCTCGCGGCCGAGGCCGTCGCCGCGCTGTCCGATCTCGATTCCGCCGGCCATCTGGTGCTGACCACGCTGTCCGGCACGATCACCGTGGACGAGGGCGATGCCGATGCCAACGGCGTGTCCGCGCTCGGCAATGTCCTGCTGCGCGCCGGTGGTGCCGGTGCCGACGTGGTGCTGAACGCCAACCTGAGCGGCGGCGGCCACATCAGCGTGCATGCCGCGCGCGACATCGTGCAGGCGGCGGACATCGTCGCACTGGGCGCGGGCATGACCATCGACCTGATGGCGGGCGGCGCGCTGCGCATGGCCGATGCACCCGGCGACGGCAACGGCGCGGTCACGCGCAGCCATGACGGCGTGATCCGCATCGACGTCGGCGGTCTGTTCACGCTGGCACGGCTGGATGCCGGCCACGGCAACGTCAGCATCGTCGCCGCCGACATCCGCGATGCCGGTGACGACAGCGCCAGCGACATCGTCGCCGACCATCTGCGCATCCAGGCGGGCAGCGTGGGCAGCGCCGACGACGCGCTGGAAACCACGGTCAACCGGCTGGCGGCACAGGTCGACTCGGCGCTTGCCGGCGCCGGGCTGTATCTGCTCAACAGCCAGACGTTGACCGTCGATCGCGTCGCCGCTCAGACCGTGCAGCGCGTCGGCGTCGACGGTGGCGTGCAGGCGCTCGGCGATACCGCGGATCTCGCCGATCTGGTCGCCAGTGCGACTGGCCGCATCGTGCTCGGCGTCGCCGGCGACCTGATCCTCGACGATGGCGACGGCGATGACGTCGCCGTGCGCGCGCACGGCGACGGCAACATCCGACTGGCCGCGAGCGGGCATGTCCGACTGCATGCCGGCGTCGTCGGTACTGGCGGCCACATCACCCTGGTCGGTGACGCCGGTATCGAATTCGCAGCGGCCGCCACGGTCCGCGCAGACTTGGGCGGCGACGTCCGGCTGATGGCGGCCGGCCTCAGCGCCGACATCGTCATGGCCGACGGCGCCCGCGTCGAAGTCGCCGGCGGCAACGCCCTGTTGCAGGCGGGACGCGACGTGCTGCTGGGCGGCGTGCATGTCGCCGCGGGCGACGTGCACCTCACCGCCGGGCGCGACGTGCTCGACCACGGCGACAGCGACCGCGACGTCATCGCGCGGGCGCTGCTGGTCGAAGCCGGGCGCGACGTCGGCGCCGGCACCGATGCGCTGGATCTGGCCGTCGCCAGCCTGGCCGGCCGTGCCGGTGGCAGCGGACATGGCAACCTGTACGTGCACAACGCCGGCGATCTGATCATCGCCGATCGGCCGTTCGCGGTGCATGCGGTGGCCGGGGACGGTACGGCCGCCGGCATCGCCGTACCGGTACTGCCCGGTCTGGCAGTGACCGGCGGTCATCTGGTGGTCGACGTCGCCGCCGACGGCGGCCAGCCGGGTACGCTGACGGTCGATGCGGCGCTGTCCGCGACGCTGACGGGGCACGTGCGCCTCGCTGCCGCCGGCGACCTGACGCTCAACGCCGGGGTCGACGCCGGCAGCGGCCATCTCACTCTGCTCGCGGGTGGTTCCGTCGCGCTGGCGCCCGGTGTCACGGCGCGCACCGATGGCCTCGGCACCGTCTTCGTGCACGCCGCCGGCGGTGACATCGTCATGGCCGGCAGCGCCGGTCTGGCCGCCGGTCCGGCCGGCGCGCTGCTGCTGCGTGCCGCCGACGACGTGGTGCTGGGCGGACTGCTCGCCGGCGATGTGTCGGTGCTGGCCGGAGACGGCGCCATCACCCATGCGGCGGGCAGCGTCACCAACGTCAGCGCCGAACATCTGCGGCTGCAGGCGGGCGAGGCCATCGGCAGCGGCGACCGACACCTCACCACGGCGGTGACCACGCTGTCCGCGTGGGCGGGTGGTGCCGGCCGCAGCGGCATCTTCATCACCGAGACTGACGCCATCGTCATCGACAGCGTCACGGTCACGGCCCAGCGTGTCGAGTCGGATGGCAGCATCACCGTGGCCACCGAGGCGGCGCAGGCCGATCTGGCCACTGGCAACCATGGTCACATCGTGCTCGACACCCTGAACGGCGGCATCACGCTCAACGATGGCGACGGCGACGGCGACGCGGTGGTCGCCCACGGCGCCGGCAACGTGCGGCTGGCCACACGCGAGGGTGTGGAAGCGGAGAACGCGGACATCGTCGTGCTGGCCACGGTCCGCTCCGGTGGCGGCAGCATCAGCCTGATCGCCGCCGACGGCATCGCCCAGGGCGCTGCCGGTCATGTCCTGACCGGCGGCGCGGGCACGCTCGACCTGCTGGCGGCCGGCGCCATCGTCATGGCGGACGGCGCACTGGCCCAGACCGAAGGCGGCAACATCCGTTATCAGGCGCAGACCGGCGATCTGGTCATCGGCCGCATCAGCACCGGCGGCACCGCCGCCGGCCAGGTGGCCGTGCTGGCCGGCGGCAACATCGTCGATGCCGACGGCGACGCCGCCAACGACATCACTGCACGGGACTTGATCATTCGCGCCGGCGGCAGCATCGGCGCCGCCGACGACTTCCTCGATGTCGAGGTGGTCAACCTGTCGTCCCGTTCCGAGATCGGTGCCACCTACCTCCAGTCCGGCCCGGTCAACGTCAACGTCGACAACCTGTCCGTGGTCGTCAACCGGGTCGAAAGTGACGGTACGACGCTGCTCACCGGCGCCGACACCTTGCAGGATCTGACCGCCGATCAGGATCTCTACCTGCTGGCCACCAGCGGCAACATCGTCATCGACGCCGGCAGCAACGACACCGGCATTACCCAGGCGCGCAACATCGTGCTGATCGCGCTGCAAGGCGACATCCTGATCCACACCGGCGCCGGCGAGCGTGGCCTGCTGGCCTACGGCAACGTGCGCATCATCGCCGAGCAGGGCTCGGTCAGCATCAGCGGCGGCACCGACAGCGCCGGCCTGTTCGCCTACGGCAACATCTTGATCCAGGCCAGCCGCACCGATCCGGACCGGCTGGCCACCATCGCCCTCGACACCCGTATCGGGACGCGCGTCGATCCGGCCCATGCCGGCGGTAGCCCGGTCGAGTACGGCTATGTCAGCCTGCTGGCGCACGACGACGTCGTGCTGGCGGACGAGGCCTGGGTCGATGTCGGCGTCACCGGCAAGACCCTGGACGTGCAGGCCGGTCAGGCCATCGCCATGGTCGACGGTGCGCGCGTGCAGACCCGCGATGGCGATGTGCACCTGGCTGCCACCGCCGGCGACATCACCATCGGCGAGATCATCACCGGCATCGCCGGGGTCACCACCGGACGGGTCGCGGTGATCGCCGGCGCCGGCAGCATCTTCGATCTGGCCGTGGACACCCATGCCGGCGGGCTGGACATCGTCGCGCGCGATCTGATGCTGTACGCCGCTGGCAGTATCGCAACGGCCGGCAATGCACTGGACGTCCAGGTCGAGCGTCTGAGCGCGCAGGCCGCGGCGGGCGGCCTGTTCATCGCCGAAGTCGATGGCGTCACGGTCGACCGCGTCGAAGTGCGCGTCGAACGTGTGCTCGGCAACTGGACGTTGGCAGCCGTGGGGCCGGGCGCCGAGCAGGCCGATCTGGTCGCCGCCGGCCACGTCGTGCTGGTCTCCGGCCAGGGCGACATCGTGCTCGAGGACGGCGATGGCAACGGCCGCGCGGTCAGCGCCCAGGGTGCCGGTTCCATCCTGCTGCATGCCGGTGGTGACCTCGTCGCCCGCGCCGACGTCGTCGCGGGCAGCGGCCACATCACGCTGAAAGCCGCGGCCGACATCGATCTCGGCGCCGGCGTGGACATTGTCAACACCGGCGCGGGCAGCATCAGCCTTACCGCGCAGGGTGGGGCGTTGCGCATGCACGGCAGCGCCAACGTCATCAGCAGCGACGGCACCCTGCGTCTGGGTGCCGACGGCGACATCACACTGGGCAACCTCAGCGCGCCCTTGGTCAGCGTCGTGTCCGAGGCGGGCAGCATCGTCAATGCTCAGGACAGCGTGAAGAACGTCAGCGCCGGCCAACTGCGCCTGCAGGCCGAGCAGGCCATCGGCAGCGGTACGCGCCATGTCACCACGGCGGTGGATATGCTGACCGCATTTGCGCGCGGCCAGGGCGCGGGCACGGTGACGACCGGCCTGTTCATCAGCGAGGACGACGACGTGACGGTCGGCAGCGTCGCCATCACCATCAGCGAGTTCAATGCCGATGGCACCGTCACTTCGCGCAGCGACGCCAGTCAGTCCGGACTCAGTGCCGCCGACGACGGCGCCGTGGTGCTGCGGGCGGGCGATGACATCACCGTCGAGGCCGCCATCGCGGCCGGTGGCAACCTGCGCGTCGAGACCCAGGGCGACCTGGTCATCAACCAGGCCATCGGCTCCAGCGCCGGCCACCTCA
>CAYTRH010000003.1:0-53602 GCA_964440155.1 uncultured Thiobacillus sp.
TGTAGTGCGACAGCGCATTCACGGTCTTGATCGACATCATCGGGCCTTCGAAGGTCGACATGCCGTAGAAGGACAGCGAGGTGATCAGGAACTTCAGGATCGGATCGGTGCGCAGTTTGTGCCAGGCACCGGACAGCGTCATGATGCCGTTCATCATGCCGCCCCAGGACGGCGCGATCAGCATCAGCGAGAACACCATACCCAGCGACTGGGTCCAGTCCGGCAACGCGGTGTACATCAGATGGTGCGGGCCGGCCCACATGTAGATGAAGTTCAGCGACCAGAAGTGGACGATGGACAGGCGATAGGAAAAGATCGGGCGACCGGCCTGCTTGGGCACGAAGTAATACATCATGCCGAGGAAGGCGGTGGTCAGGAAGAAACCCACGGCGTTGTGGCCATACCACCACTGCACCATGGCGTCATGCACGCCGGCGTACATGGAGTACGACTTGGTCAGCGTCACCGGCCAGGCCATGCTGTTGACGATGTGCAGCAGCGCGATGGTGACGATGTAGGCGCCGAAGAACCAGTTGGCGACGTAGATGTGCTGCGTCTTGCGCTTGACCACGGTGCCGAAGAACAGCACGGCGTAGGCCACCCAGACCACCGCGATGAGGATGTCGATGGGCCACTCCAGCTCGGCGTATTCCTTGCTGGTGGTGATGCCCAGCGGCAACGTGACCGCAGCCAGCACGATGACCAGTTGCCAGCCCCAGAACACGAAGGCGGCCAGGCCGTCGGAAATCAGCCGGGTCTGACAGGTGCGTTGCACTACATACAGCGAGGTGGCGAACAGCGCCGAACCGCCGAACGCGAAGATCACCGCGTTGGTATGCAGCGGGCGGATACGTCCATAGGAAAGATACGGAGCCAGGGGCCCCAGGGCTTCGGTGAGAGCGGGCCAGATCAGCTGGGCGGACAAGATGACGCCCACCAGCATGCCGACAATTCCCCAGACCACCGTCATGATGGCGAATTGGCGGACGACCTTATAGTTGTATGTTGCTTCCATACGGGTCTCCTTAACGCAGCTGTTGCAGGTTGAAAAACGAACGCCGGAAAAACGACATCGAAATCCTAAATACCCTCTTGACCGAAGTCAATCGGGCGCATTATCGGTTTTTTTTGGACCTTGTATATCGTTCGGACTAACCACCGGGCTGTCGTCATCCATCAGGATACGGTGCGCAGGCCCTTCCATGTCCTCGAACTGCCCGCTCTTGACCGCCCACAGGAACACCAGAGCGATCACCGCCACGAACACCAGGCTTAGCGGAATGAGCAGATAGAGGATGTCCATTGGCTGTCTTTATAGACGCCGCGCAACGAACTGGCCAGTCTGACGCATCGACGATCAGCGCCGTTTATGACCGGTTGGCACGCGACAGACGCAACGCGTTGAGCACCACCAGCAGCGAGGACGACGACATGCCGATGCCGGCCATCCAGGGGGTGACGTGACCCAGCGCCGCCGCCGGCAGCGCCAACGCGTTGTACAGCGCTGACCAGGCCAGGTTCTGGCGGATGATGCGCTGGGTCTTGCGCGCCAGACGCACGCCGTCGGCCAGCCGGCCGATCTCGCTCGACAGCAGCACCATGTCGGCTGCGGCCTGCGCCGCCTCGGCGCCCTGATCGATGGCGATGGACACCTGCGCCTGCGCCAGAACCGGCGCGTCGTTGACGCCATCGCCGGTCATCACCACGACGGCGCCCTCGCGTTGCAGCGCGCGCACCGCTTCCAGCTTGTCCTCGGGCAGCATGCCGCCACGCGCATCGTCGATACCCAGTTCGGCCGCCAGCGCACGCACGTTTTCCGGGCGATCGCCGGAGTACAGACGCACGCGCACGCCCAGCGCCTTTAGGTCGGCGACCAGCCGGCGCGCCTGCGGCCGCGGCGCATCCCCCAACGCGAACCAGGCCACCACGCCTGCCTCATCGGCCAAGCCGACCACCGTGACGCCGGCGGCAAAGCGCCCGGCAGGCGCCGTCGCGCCGACGAATTCCGGGGCGCCGAGGCGATAGATCCGGCCCTCCACCCGCCCCTCCACGCCCCGCCCGGGGGTGTAGCGCAAATCGGTGGCCGTCGGTCCGTCGGCCGGCGCGGCATCGCGCAAGGCCGCCGCTACCGGATGCGTCGCGCCCTGCTCCAAGGCGCGCGCCAGCGCGAGCGCGTGCGCACGGCCGCCGCGCAGGATTTCGCTGTCGACCAGGGTGAATCGGCCCGTGGTCAGGGTGCCGGTCTTGTCGAACACGAAGTCGGTGGCATGCGCCAGAGTCTCCAGCGCATGTCCGCGGGTCGACAACAGCCCCAGCCGGGTGAGCCGACCCAGGCCGGCGGTCAGCGCCGTGGGCGTGGCCAACGCCAGCGCGCACGGACAGGACACCACCAGCACGGAGACCGTGATCCAGAACGCACGATCGGCATCCACCACATACCAAGCCACGGCGACGCCGCATGCAGCGACCAGCAACGCCAGCACGAACCAGCTCGCCACCCGGTCGGCCAACTGCGCCAGGCGCGGCTTTTCCGCCAGCGCACGGTCGAGCAGACGGACGATGCCGGACAGCACGGTATCCGCACCCACTTTCTCGACGCGCACCACCAGCGGGCTGTCCAGATTGATGCTGCCACCGATCACCGTATCGCGCGCCTGCTTGGGCACCGGCAGCGACTCGCCGGTGAGCAGGGATTCGTCGACGCTGGAACGCCCCTCGACCACCGCACCGTCGGCTGGGAAACTGTCGCCCGGTCCGACCAGCACATGGTCGCCGGCGTTCAGCTTGACCGCCGCCACCACTTCCTCGTCGCGTGTGGCGGGATAGCCGGGCAGGCGCGTGGCCGCTGCCGGGATCAGCTTGACCAGGCTCTCCGCCGCCTCGGCGGAACGCTTGCGCGCGTTCATTTCCAGGAAACGCCCGGTGAGCAGGAAGAACACGAACATCACCACGGCGTCGTAGTACACCACGCTGGAGCCGGTGAAGGTGCCGTAGATGCTGGCCAGATAGGCTGCACCGATACCCAGCGCCACCGGCACGTCCATGCCGGCACGGCCACGCCGGAGATCGCGCCAGGCCCCCTGGAAGAACGGCACCGCCGAATAGAACACCACCGGCGTGGTCAGGATCAGACTGGCGAAGCGCATCAGCGCCTCGATGTCGCTGGTCATGGCGCCGGCCTCGGCGACATACTCCGGCACCGCGTACATCATCACCTGCATCATGCCCAGCCCGGCGATGGCCAGACGGCGGATGGCCGTATTGCGTTCCTTGCGGTACAGCTCCTCCTGACGGTTGGTGTCGAACGGATAGGCCAGATAGCCAATGTCCTGCACCGCCTTGAGGATGTCCGACAGCCGCACCTGCCGCTCGTCCCAACGCACACGCATGCGCCGGGTGGAGAAATTGATGTCGGCGGCGAGCACACCCGGCAACTGACGAACATGACGTTCGTTCAGCCAGACACAGGCCGCGCAGACGATGCCCTCCAGGATCAGGCTGGCCTCGCGTTCGTCGCCTTCGCCGCGCACGAAGCTGGTCTGCACCTCGGGCAGATCGTACAGGGCCAGATTGCGTAGCTCGTCGAGCGCCGCCTCCGGAGTCTTGGGCAGGTCGGTACGCAGCCGGTAGTAATCGGCGTTGCCGCTATCGATGATGGTCTGCGCCACCGCCTGGCAGCCGGCGCAACACGCCTGTTCCTGGCGCTGCTCGTAGCGGATGACATAGCGCGCGCCGGCGGGCACCGGCTCACCACAGTGGAAACAGCGCGCCCCGGCGGGCGGCAGCGCATGCGCGGCGTCGCCGGGCGCGCTCAGGGTTTGGGTCTCGCTCATCGGCGCGATTCTACCCGCGCTCGCCCAGCCGATTGGCGAGCCGCGCGAACTCGGCCACCGACAGCGTTTCGCCGCGGCGGGCCGGATCGATGCCCAGTTCCTGCAACAGAGCCCCCTCCGCCAGCCCGCGCAGCGCATTGCGCAGCGTCTTGCGGCGCTGACCGAACGCACGCGCGACCACCTCGGCGAACACCTGGCCATCGTCGTAGCACACTTGGTGCGCGGGCAACGGCGTCAACCGGACGATGGCGGACTCCACCTTGGGCGGCGGCCGGAACGCGCCCGGCGGCACCACGAACAGCTTCTCCACGCGGAAACGGGCCTGCAACATCACCGACAGGCGTCCGTATTCGGCGGTGTCCGGCGCCGCCGCCATGCGCTCCACCACTTCGCGTTGCAGCATGAAGGTCATGTCGCGGATGTGACCTGCATAACCGGCCAGATGGAACAACAGCGGCGACGAAATGTTGTACGGCAGATTGCCCACCACGCGCAGCAGGCCATCACCCGCCAGCGCGGCGAAATCGAAGCGCAGCGCATCCACCGCATGCACGCTCAGACGCTGCGGCGGATAAGCCGCGCGCAGACGCTCGACCAGGTCGTGATCCACTTCGACCACATGCAGGTGCGGCAGCGCCTGCAACAACGGCACCGTCAGCGCACCGGGGCCGGGCCCGATCTCCACCATCACGTCACCGGCGTCCGGGCGGATGGCGGCGACGATGCGCGCGACGTAATGCGCATCCACCAGAAAATGCTGCCCCAGCGCCTTCTTCGCCCTGGGCAGCGGCGCCGCCTGAAGTGCGCCCTCTTCCGGCCGCGCGCTCACGCCGCCGCCCGCCGCCGCACCATCGCCCGTGCCGTATCCAGCGCCACGCGCAGACTGCCCACGTCCACCTCGCCGCTGCCGGCGCGTTCCAGCGCCGTGCCATGATCCACCGAGGTACGCACGAACGGCAGACCCAGCGTGATGTTGACGCCTGCGCCGAAACTGGCATGTTTCAACACCGGCAGCCCCTGGTCGTGGTACATCGCCAGTACGGCGTCCGCTTCGGCCAGCAGCCGTTGCTGGAACAGCGTGTCGGCCGGCAACGGTCCATGCAGATCCAGACCTTGTGCACACAGACGCGCCAGCACCGGCGCGATCACATCGATCTCCTCACGCCCCAGATGCCCCCCCTCGCCGGCATGCGGATTGAGCCCGGCCACCAGGATGCGCGGCCGGGCGATGCCGAAATCGTCGCGCAACGCGGTGGCTAGGATGCGCAGCGTGCTTTCCAGCAAATCCGGCGTGATGGCATCCGCCACCGCGCGCAGCGGCAGGTGCGTGGTGACCAGCGCGACGCGCAAACCGCCACCGGCCAGCATCATCACCACCCGCTCGACACCGGCGCGCGCGGCCAGATATTCGGTGTGCCCGGTGAAGGTGATGCCGGCGTCGTTGATCACGCCCTTGTGTACCGGGCCGGTCACCAGGCCGGCGAACTCACCGTTCAGGCAGCCGGCGCAGGCGCGTTGCAAGCCGTCCAGCACGGCGACGGCGTTGGCGGCATCGAGCCGACCCGGCGCCACCGCGCGCACAACCGGCACGTGCAACAGACTGAGCGGCGCCGGCGACGCGGCGACGTAGTCCGGAAGCGCAAGATCGACGCCGAGCATTGCCGCACGATCCGCCAGCACCGTGCGATCCGCCAGCACCACCACCGGTGCCGCCGTGCCCACGCCCTGCTGCGCCAGCAACACGCACAGATCGGGGCCGATGCCGGCCGGTTCGCCGGCGGTCAGCACCAGCGGTCGGGTCGGTTCCGGCCGTAGCAAAGAAAAAGGGCGGCTCGCGCCGCCCCCCTTCACCACCGCGACGCTCAATCGCGTTCGCCAGTGAAGGCGCCCAGCAGGTGCAGCAGGCTGGTGAACAGGTTGTAGATCGACACGTACAGCCCCACCGTGGCCAGCACGTAGTTGGTCTCGCCGCCGTTGACGATCTCGCTGGTCTGCCACAGGATCAGGCCGCACATCAGGAAGGCGAACATCGCCGAGACGGTCAGCGCCAGCGCCGGCATCGGATAGCCGAACAGCGACGAGACCAGCGCGACGATGGCGGCGATGAAGGCCACCAGGATGCCGACCATCAGGAAGTTGCGCATGAAGCTGAAGTCCTTGCGCGTGTACAGCACGTAGCCGGACAGGCAGACGAAGGCGCCACCGGTGATGCCCAGGGCCAGCATGACGATCTGGGCGCCGTTGGCCAGGGCGAGGTAATGCGTCAGCACCGGCCCCAGGCCGAAACCGAGCAGACCGGTCACGCCGAACACCACGTAGATGCCGGTGGCCGACTGCGCGGTGCGCGGCACCACGAACCACAACAGGCCCAGCGCGATCAGGCTGGTGACCAGGCTGACGCCGTAGGGCACGGCCAGCGCCATCGACACGCCGGCCATCAGCGCGCTGAACAACAGCGTCATGGCCAGCAGCATGTAGGTATTGCGCAATACCTTGTTGGTCTCGCCGGCGCCGCTGACGACCACACCGTCCATGCGCGCGACGTTCTGGTACGGATTTTGCATCGTTGTAGCTCCACGTGCGGGTTGAAAACGGGGCTAAGACTACCGGCGGCGACAAAGAGTTTCAACCGCATACCGATGACGCGCGCCGCGGGGCACTGGCTTGCCCGCGACGTGCTCGGTAGAATCGCGCGCTTTACCGCATTTCCAGCGCAACAATGGCACTCATCGTCCAGAAATACGGCGGCACCTCGGTCGGTTCGGTCGAGCGCATCCGCAACGTCGCCGAGCGCGTCGCCAAGTTCAAGATGCTCGGCCACCAGGTCGTGGTCGTGGTGTCCGCCATGTCCGGCGAAACCAACCGGCTGATCGCGCTGGCCAAGGAGATCCAGAAAGACCCGGACCCGCGCGAACTGGACGTGCTGCTATCCACCGGCGAACAGGTCACCATCGCGCTGCTCGCCATGGCGTTGAAGGATCTGGGTCTGCGCGCCAAGAGCTACACCGGCGCGCAGGTGCGCATCGTCACCGACACCGCGCACACCAAGGCACGCATCCTGTCGATCGACGAAAGCCGCATCCGCGACGATCTCGCCAGCGGCCACGTGGTGGTGGTCGCCGGCTTCCAGGGCGTCGACGAGGCCGGCAACATCACCACGCTGGGCCGGGGCGGCTCGGACACCACCGGCGTGGCGCTGGCGGCCGCGTTGAAGGCGGACGAGTGCCAGATCTATACGGACGTCGACGGCGTCTACACCACCGATCCGCGCATCGTGCCGGAAGCGCGCAAGCTCGACACCATCACCTTCGAGGAAATGCTGGAACTGGCCAGCCTGGGCTCCAAGGTGCTGCAGATCCGCTCGGTCGAGTTCGCCGGCAAGTATCAGGTCAAACTGCGCGTGCTCTCCAGCTTCGCCGACGAAGGCGAGGGCACGCTGATCACCTTCGAGGAAGACAGCATGGAACAACCCGTCATCACCGGCATCGCTTTCAACCGCGACGAAGCCAAGCTCACCGTGTTGGGCGTGCCGGACAAACCCGGCATCGCCGCGCACATCCTCGGCCCCATCGCCGACGCCAACATCGACGTCGACATGATCGTGCAGAACGTCGGCATCGACGGTACCACCGACTTCTCGTTCACCGTGCACCGCAACGAGATGAAAAAGGCGCTGGACGTGCTGGCCATGGTCAAGAGTGCCATCGGCGCGCGCGACGTGATCGGCGACGATCGCATCGCCAAGGTGTCCATCGTCGGTGTCGGCATGCGCAACCATGCCGGCGTCGCCGGCCTGATGTTCAAGACCCTGGCGCAAGAGAACATCAACATCCAGATGATCTCCACCTCGGAGATCAAGATCTCGGTGATCGTCGACGACAAGTACATGGAGCTGGCCGTGCGCGCACTGCACCAGGCTTTCGGCCTCGACCAGCCGCCGGCGGCCTGACCCCGGCTGACATTGCTTTCCCGCGGCCGCGCGGGTATCCTTGCGCGGCTTTGTCCGGCCTCGCCGGCGCAAGACTGGAGACGTGGCCGAGAGGTCGAAGGCACTCCCCTGCTAAGGGAGCATACGGGCAAAAACCTGTATCGAGGGTTCGAATCCCTCCGTCTCCGCCAACGCCATCGCAACAGCAGGCGTGGCATCCAAACGGTGACATTCCGAGCCGCTGCGCAGCGGACGCCGGCCACGCCGCCCCACCCGCTCGCATGACGTCCGGACGCTGATCGACTTCAGGGCGTCCGTTTCCGGTTCGGCTTACTGCCCTCGGCATTGCCACCTGGCCGGCCATGACCCGCCATGCCACGACGAGCAAACGGGAGCCGCCGATGGAACCGATGGATGCGCTGCGCAACGCGATTCGCCACCGGGTCATGCCGGAGCTGGACAAACTCCACCGGGAAAACGCGGAATCCGCGCCACGCCGGGCCTGACCAACGAGCGCCTGGACGACATCCAACAGCAGTCCATCGATCAGCGTCGCCGTATCGACGAGGCCAACACCCGCATCGCCAGGTACGCGACGAACACGTCGGCCTGGAGCACTGGGTACGTGAGCCGGAGCGCCGGCTCGCCGCCTGACCCGGCTGGTACGCGCCGGCGCGCCACCCTTGTCACACAGCGCGCCGGCGCGCGGTCTAGGATGAAGACATCGCAACCCGCCGCGTCGCAACCATGGCCGCTTCCTCGCCGCCAGCGGGCGAGGTTTCTACGTTGATCGAGATCGTGCACGCGCTGCCCGGGCGCACGCGCCTGCGAGTGCGTGGGCTGTACCGGCGCGAAGCGGTGGCGCGGTCGCTGAGCGCGCGTCTGCAACAGCGGGCCGATCTGCATCTGGCTTCTGCCAGCGTGATCACCGGCACCATCGTGATCCGGCACACGCTGGCATGGACGCCGTCCCACCTGCGCGCGGAGTTGGCGACGCTGTTGCGGGACATCGTTCAGGCGGACGCCGCCGAGCCGGCATCGCTGCGCCGGCTGGCACAGGGTGAACCGATCTGGCGCGCGTCTCCACCGCCGGCGCGCGTGTCCGCCACGCCCAAGGCCGCTGCCCGCCCACTGCCGGGTTCAGCCATGCCGGCGCGCGCGCATGCCGCCAGCGACTGGCACACGCTGAGCGTGGCCGAGACGCTGGAACGTCTGGGTGTCGATTACCGCCAGGGGCTGAGTGACGAGGAAGCACGGACGCGCCTTGCCCGCTACGGTCCCAACGTGCTGCCGGAAGCCGCGCGCCGCTCGGCGCTGGCGATGTTCCTTGGCCAGTTTGACAGTCTGCCGGTGTGGCTGCTGGGAGCTTCGGCACTGTTGTCGGCGGCCACCGGCGGGCTGGCGGACGCAGCGGTGATCCTGGGCGTGGTGGTCATCAACGCCGGCATCGGCTACGTCACCGAGAGTCAGGCCGAGCGGGTGATCAGCGGTCTGTCGCGCCAGACGCAGCCGCCGGCGCCAGTGATGCGCGCCGGGCGCATGCGTCTGTTGCCGGCAGCCGAGCTGGTGCCGGGCGACGTGCTGCTGTTGACTCCGGGCTGTCTGATCGCCGCCGACGCGCGACTGGTGCACGTCAAGACGCTGGCCGTGGACGAATCGGCGCTGACCGGCGAAAGCCTGCCAGTGGCCAAGGCGGTGGACGCGCCGGCCGAACGCGACGTACCGCTGGGCGATCGTCACGACATGGTGTATCGCGGTACTGCGGTGACCGGCGGCAGCGGCGTGGCGGTGGTAGTGGCCACCGGCGCGGCCACCGAACTGGGCCTGATCCAGGCGCTGGTCGGCAGCGCGCATGCGCCGGAGACGCCGATGCAGCGCCAGCTCGACGTGCTCGGCAATCAACTGGTGTGGGGTTCGCTGGCCATCTGCGGCCTGGTATTCGTGGTCGGGCTGCTGCGTGGCTACGGCTTCCTGCCGATGTTGCGCGCGGCGGTGTCGCTGGCGGTGGCGGCGGTGCCGGAGGGGCTGCCGACGGTGGCCACCACCACGCTGGCGCTGGGTCTGCGCGACATGGGCCGGCACAACGTGCTGATCCGCCAGCTTGCCGCGGTGGAGACGCTGGGATCGGTGCAGGTGATCTGCCTGGACAAGACCGGCACGCTGACCGAGAACCGCATGTCGGTGCTGGCGGTGCAGCGCGACGGCCAGCGCCTGCGCGTCGAAGACGGCCGTTTCCACGCGCCGGACGGACTGGTCGATCCCTATGCCGATGCCGGCCTGCTGCGCCTGCTGCACGTCGCCGCGCTGTGCAACGAGAGCCGGCTGGCGCATGACGGCGAAACGCTGCGTCTGGATGGTTCGGCCACCGAGAACGCGCTGCTGGCCACCGCGCTCGCCGCCGGCGTCGACGTCGAGGCGCTGCGCGCGCGCCATCCGTTGCTGCGCACCGAATACCGCGCCGAGGGCCAGGCCTGGATGTCGACCTGGCACGCGGCCGGCGCGGGCCGGCGTCTGCGCGCGGTCAAAGGCAGCCCGGAACAGGTCATGGCGCTTTGCCGCTGGGTGGAACGCGACGGCGCGCACGTGGAGCTCGACGAGGACACCCGCGCCCAAGCACGCGCGGAGAACGAGCGCATGGCCGGCGAGGCCATGCGCGTGCTCGGCTTCGCCTATGGCGAGGAGGACGAGGACGGCGCCGCCGACGGCTTGGTCTGGCTGGGGCTGGTGGGCATGGCCGATCCGGTGCGTGCGGGCACGCCGGAGCTGATCGCCACCTTCCACCGAGCCGGCATCAAAACGGTGATGATCACCGGCGACCAGAGCGCCACCGCTTATGCCATCGGCCGCCAGCTCGGCCTGTCCGGCGAGACGCGTCTGGAAATCCTCGATTCCAGCCAGATCGACCGCATCGAACCGGAACTGCTGTCGGCGCTGGCGCAGAAGGTGGACATCTTCTCCCGCGTCTCGCCGGCCAACAAGTTGCAGATCGTGCAGAGCCTGCAACGTGCCGGCAAGGTGGTGGCGATGACCGGCGACGGCATCAACGACGGTCCGGCGCTGAAGGCCGCGGACATCGGCGTGGCCATGGGCAACGGCGGCACCGAGGTGGCGCGCAGCGTGGCCGACGTGGTGCTGCGCGACGACGAGTTGCACACCATGATCCTGGCGGTGAGCCAGGGCCGCGCGATCTACGCCAACATCCGCAAATCCATCCATTATCTGGTGTCGTCCAACCTGTCCGAGATCGGCATCACCTTCATCGCCGTGGCCGGCGGCCTGGGCCAACCGCTCAACACCATGCAGCTGCTGTGGATCAACCTGCTCACCGACGTATTCCCGGCACTGGCGCTATCCATGGACCCACCGGAACCCGACGTGCTGCGCCGGCCGCCGCGCGATCCGCACGAAGCCATCATCCGCCGCCAGGACTTCGCGCGATACGGCCTGGAAGCCGCGGCGCTGACCGCCGGCACGCTGGGCGCCTACGGCTACGGTCTGATGCGTTACGGCCCCGGCGCCAACGCCGGCACGCTGGCGTTCATGACGCTGACGCTGGGACAGCTGCTGCACGCGCGCGCCTGCCGCTCGGACAGCCTGGGCCTGTTCAGCCGCGAGCGCCTGCCGGAGAACCGCTGGCTCACCGGCGCGCTGCTCGCCTCCGGCGCGCTGCAACTGGCCACCGTGCTGCTGCCGCCGCTGCGCGGCCTGCTCGGCACCACTGCGATCATGCCGGCCGACGCGCTGGTGGTGGCGGCCGGCGCCGGCCTGCCTTATCTGCTGATCGAAGCGATGAAGCGGTCCCCCACAACGGATGCGGGAGTCACATCATGAAACAGGACTACCTGTTCACCTCCGAATCGGTCACCGAGGGTCACCCGGACAAGCTGTGCGACCAGATCGCCGATGCCGTGGTCGATCACTACCTGACGCAGGCGCCGACCGCGCGCGTGGTCAGCGAATGTGCGGTCGCCAACGGCATCCTGTTCATCGCCACGCGCCACAGCGCCGGGGTCAGCGTCGACGTGCCGGACGTGGCGCGCCAGGTGATCCGTCAGGTGGGCTATGTGGGCGAGGACTTCAACGCCGAGAACTGTACGGTGATGACCAGCCTGTCCGAGCTGGCGCCACCGGACGGCCTCGACGAGCGCGAACTGGACGATGCGGCCATCGACGCGCTGCCGGCGCGCAACATGGCCAACGTGTTCGGCTTCGCCTGCGACCAGACGCCGGCGCTGATGCCGCTGCCGATCTGGCTGGCGCACAAGCTGGCGCGCCGGCTGGCGGCGGCGCGCCTGCAACACCGCCTGCCCAGCCTGGGGCCGGATGGCAAGGTGCAGGTGGGGGTGCGCTATGGCGGCGGCCGCCCCTGTGCCATCCACAGCCTGACGCTGGTGGCGAGCCAGATACACGGGCGGGAGATGGCGACGGAACGGCTGCGCGACGCGCTGTACGAGCACGTGGTGGCACCGGCCTTCCTCGACGAGCCGCTGGTCCCGGATCGCACCACCCAGGTGTTCATCAACCCGGACGGCGTGTTCATCGATGGCGGCCCACTCACCCACTCCGGCCTGACCGGGCGCAAGAACGCGATCGACACCTATGGCGAATATGCGCGTCAGAGTGAGTCGGCGCTGTCCGGCAAGGATCCGGGGCGCATCGACCGCGTCGGCGCCTATGCCGCGCGGCACGCCGCCAAAAACGTCGTGGCCGCCGGCCTGGCCAGCATGTGCGAAGTGCAACTGAGTTATTCCATCGGCCAGTCGCGCCCGGTCAGCGTGCAGGTGGACACGCATCACAGCGGCACGCTGGATGACGCCGAAATCGCTGCGCGCATCGCGCGCGTGTTCGACTTCCGCCCGGCCGGCATCGTCAGGCGTTTCAACCTGCGTCATTTGCCGCGCCTGCACAAGGGCGGCTTCTACCGCCGCCTGGCGGCCTACGGCCAGGTCGGACGCATGGACCTGGGCCTGCCTTGGGAACGTACCGAACAGGCGGCAACGCTGCTGGCGAGCTGAGCCGCGCGGCGTCTAAAGCACCGCGCCGATCAGCGCGCTGGCGGAACGCTCGATCGCGGTCTCCACCAACTTGTCGACCACGCGATCGGTCAGACGCTGTATCGGGTCGTTGGCGTTGGCGGTGTAACCGGTGCCGACGTGCTTCGCATCCAGATGCCCCAGACGACGCAACGCATCCAACACCCGCTCGCCGCCGACGCGGTTGACGTCGTAGGTGATCAGCAGGCTGCCGGTCAGCGGGTTGGCCTCCGTGGACAGCACACCGTCGACCTCGCCCAGATGCACACGCGCCTCGTGCGCGCGCTGGGCGTTGCGCTTGTAGTGCGGCGATTTCACACGCAGACGGCCGGGCAGATGATGGATGTAGTGGGTCATGCCGAACTTCCGTACTGGCTTAAGCGAAACCATTGAAACAGGCCGAGATTAAGGATTCGTGACAGCCTGCTACACGTAGATCGGCGCCATGCGCCGCCAGGCATGGCCGCGATGCGCCCGGCCCGGCCACAGGTGCAACTGGTGGCGGATGCCCTTGGCGTGCAGGATGTCGCTCAGGTGACGGTTGTTGGCGAGGAAGGGATCCGCCTCGCCCACCGCCAGCACGATGTCCATGCGCCGCAGATGCGCCAGCCGCCAGTCGCAAGCCAGGTTGGGCAGGAAGTGCGTGGGTGTGTGGAAGTACACGTTGTCGTCGTAGTAGCCGTCGAACAGATCCTTGAATGACTCCACGTTCAACGTCAGGTCGTAGCGGCCGGAAAACGCTGCCAGCTTGGCGAACAGGTGCGGATGGCGGAACGCCATGTTCGCCGCCAGGTAGGCGCCCAGGCTGCACCCATGGGCGATGGTGCAGGCATGCGGGTTACTGCGCTGCATCAGCGGCATCACCTCGTGCAGCAGGTATTCCTCGAACTCGATGTGCCGCCGCACCCGGTCGGCCGGATGACACCAGAAACAATAGAAACTCTCCCAGGCGACGCTGTCCACACACCACAACTGCAGGTGGCCGGCGTCGATCTTCGGCGCCAAGCTGTCGACCAGGCGCAGATTCTCGTATTCGTAGAAGCGCCCGTCGCGCGTCGGGAACACCAGGACCTTGGCGCCGGCATGGCCGAACACCAGCAACTCCATGTCGCGCCGCAATCGCGGGCTGTACCAGCGGTGGTAATGCCGTTGCATGGATGACGGAGCATCATCGGACCGGTTCAGGCCGCCATGACGAAATCGGCGACCTCGCGTTGCAAACGTTCGAGCCGGCCGGCGGCGCCGGCATCGTCGAAATGCCCCGCCTCCAGCACGAACAGGCGGCGCAGCGCCGGCGCGATCGCATTGTGGATGGCGAACTGGCCGGGTGGCGGCACCACCGGATCGAACAGCGCCGGCGCCACCAGCGTCGGAATGCGCAGGAAGCCGGCCGCGCTGGCGGCATCGTAGTAGGCCAAGGTTTCCAGCACGTTAACTTCGGGGTGGTCGCGTTGAAAGCGCCGCACCGCCTCGCCGCTGCCGACGCAGGGCAGGATCAGCCGCAACGGCTGATGGCCGAAACTGGGCACGTGCAGATACAGCCGGGTCAGACGATCATCCCAGGGTGCGGCCAGCGCGGCGACGCCACCGCCGAAACTGCTACCCAGACAGGCCACATGCTTGGTCACCTGTGGGAATAGCGCCAGCAGCGCGGATACCGCCAGCCACAGATCATCGACACAGCCGCCGAGGATGTAGTCCTCGCGCCGGCGGATGCCGTGCAGCACGTGGCGCCACGGGTCGGCGGACACGCCGGGCAACGGGCTGCGGCCCAGGCCGCGCAGACAGGGCAGCAGCAATACCGTGCCCACCAGACCCGGTGGCGCCGCCGGTGGTGCGCAGCCGCCGTAGCCGTGCGCGATGATGGCGCCACGCGCGATGTCGCCATGACGCGGCAGCGCCAGCCAGCCGGCGATTTCGACGCCGTCGCTGGAGACATAACGCAGATCATGCCACGAGTAATCCGCATCTTCGCCGGTGTGCGCGCCGAGCCGCGGTTGCGGATCGAGCCGCCGTGCATGCCGATGGCGCGCGCGCCAGAACGTGGCGAAGTCGTCCGGCGGCCGCGGCGGCGCGATGGCCAGCAGCGCGGCCCGGTCCATGCCATGGGTGGGATCGAACGGATAATTGTGCGGCAACTGCGGGGGCGATGCGGTCATGATCGCGAGCCCATGGGCAGCACAAAAAAAGCGCCCCGAGGGGCGCTTCCACGATGCGCGGTCACTCAGTGCACCTGTTCCGGCGCCGGTGGCGACACGGGCGCCGAACCACCCGGCAATGCCGCGCCGGCGATGTCCTTGACCCCGCCCACGACACCCATCAGGGTATCGCGCACGGCGCCGACCACGGTCTTGCCGATGCCGCCGGCGGCCTCGACCGCACCATTGGCGGCGGCGCCGGCAAGCTCGGCGGCATTGCCACCGGTCTCGCGCGCGGCCTCCATCACGCCGTCGACGGTGCGTCGCGCCACCATGGCGACGTCGCCACCCACCGCGGCGGCGCCTTTGACTGCCGCGCGTGCGGTCTCGGTGGCAGCGGCGATGACGTCGCCGCCGACGTCGGCCATGCCCATGACCACACCCTTGGCCACGCTCTTGCTGGCCAACACCAAGCCGGCGCCGACCTCCTCGGTGGCGGAGATTGCGCCGGTGACCACGTCACGCACGGTGCCGACGGTCTGCCCCGCCACCTGGCCGGTGGCCTTGACGGTGTTGGATACGGTGTTGCGCACCAGACTGACGATCTGGGCCTCGATCTCGTCGATGCCCTTCAGACTGGCGACGATGCCGGCCTTGACCATGCCACCCGCATCGTTGAGTTTCGCCGCATAGCCCGCGGCCGGGCTTTCCATGGATTCGCTCCTGTCCATCAGCTCGCTCATTGCCTGCTCCTTTGCCATCTCCGGTGTATCCCCCCCACGGACGGTTATCCCTGTGTCACTCGCCGCCGGCACCGCCGTCGCGCGCGTTGCTGAGCGCGTACCACAACAGCGAAACCGCCGGCACCATGATGTTGCCTTCCACGGCCTGATGGATCGCCAGGCCGATCAGGCCCAGGGTCAACCACTCGCGCGGTGCCAGCGGCTGACCGCTCACCGCGGTCAGGCCGCGCGCCACGCGCTCCAGACCGCCACGCAAACGCTGGTTCACGTCCGCCGGTGACGCCGCGATCACTCGAACGAGCCCGTGCTCGCCCGCCCACGCCAGCACGGTGTCCAACTCGCCTCGATGGCGCAGCAGCAGCGTGCCCAGCACGGGATTGCCGTCGACCTGCATCACCGCGGGACAGCCCCGCAGTTCCTCCGCCAACCGCCCCAGGCCCGCACCATCGTTCTTGAGCGCCGGACAGAGCAGACGCGCGCGCCCGGGCAAACGGTGGCGCACCTCGATCTCAGGCGGCATCGGCGCGCGGCACGGCCCCCTCGACCGTCGCTGGCGCCACTACGGCGCCAGCGACGGGTTCCGCCGCCTCCAGCTCGACCTTGGCCTCGGCGACCAGATCCTCGAAGATCTCGCCCAGTTCGGCCACCGTTTCCCGCCCTCGCTCGTACAGCAGCAGCCCGCTCTTGATCAGCGACTTGGCCAACGGCTTGCCGACACTGGAAATGATCGGCGCGATCACCGGCGCGAGTACCGCCACTCCGACCCCGACGGCAAGACCCGTGGCGATGTTGCCCTTGAATACGTCTTCGATCCCGGCCATCACGTTCTCCATCGACAGCGACGTTACGGTAAGCAGAAATCCGTTACCTACCCAAAGCTTAGGCCATGGCGCAACGACAACATTGCAGTTGTGTGACAACGGTCACGGCCCCCGGCTTGCGCCGGATCGATCTCACGCGACCGGCCGCGCACCCAGCCACCTGAGCACCTCGGCCACGTCCAGCCCCGGCAGTTCGCTGCGCAGCACTTGCGACAGCGCGCCGGCGGCATCGGCCTCGACGATGCGGCGCGGGTCGTAGCGGATCAGCACGCTGCCGGTCACGGTGTTGCATTCGATCGCGTGCACGCCCGGCACAGCGCCAAAAGCCGCGCTCAGCCGCCCGGCCAACGCCGCATCGCCCTTCAGCGCGGCCACCTTGAGACGGACCCGCCCGGGCAGAAAATGCGCGATACGCACGTCGGCGGCATTGAGCATGGCGGCTTCCTCGCAGTCGGGTGTCGTGGTCGTCGATGCGCCGGCGGGTACACGGCCGGCGCTGGTAACGATAGCAAACCGGCCCATGCACCGATAGCGCAAGGCCCGGCGGCTGGCCGCCATGTTGTAACACCGGCGCGGCGCCCACTGCATAGACTGTACGCATACGCCGGTCGCCGGTGGGGCGCCACGCGGCCGGGCCGCGACCAGGGGAGCGCACATGCTGGTATGGCTGGAGTTCCTGATCTGTCTGGTGCTGATCGCGTTGGCCGGTCACCGGTTGTGCCTGTATGGCGATGTCATCGCCGAGCAACTCGCGCTGTCCCGCTCCTGGATCGGGGTCATGCTGGTCGCATCCGTGACGTCGCTGCCGGAACTGGTCACCGGCATCAGTTCCGTCAGCGCCGCCGGCACGCCCGATATCGCGGTCGGCAACGTATTGGGCGCCTGCACCATCAATCTGCTGCTGATCGTGCTGATCGACCTGATGCACCGCGACGGCTCGGTCTACACCCGCGCCAACGTCGGCCATACGTTGTCCGCCGGCTTCGGCGTGATCCTGCTCGGCTTCGTCGCCATCAATCTGCTGCTGGCCAGGTCGGGCATCGGTGCAACGCTCGCGCACATCGGCTGGTACAGCCCGGTGATCCTGCTGATCTACGTACTGGCCATGCGCAGCGTGTTCCACTACGAACGGTTGCAGCAGTCGCCCATGGCCGACGTCGCGCCGCAGTATCGGCAGATCACGCTGCGCCGGGCCGTTTTCGGCTACCTGCTGTCCGGCGGCGTGGTGGTCGCTGCCGGCATCCTGCTGCCCTTCGTCGGCAAGTCCATCGCCAGCGCCATGGGTTGGCAGGAGGGCTTCGTCGGCACGCTGTTCGTCGCCATGGTCACCACGCTGCCGGAGGCGGCGGTGACCGTCGCCGCACTGCGTCTGGGCGCGCTGGACATGGCCCTGGGCAACCTGTTCGGCAGCAATCTGTTCAATCTGGCCATCCTGGCGGTCGACGACTTGTTCTACCGGCCGGGGCCGTTGCTGGCCGAGGTGGCGCCGGCGCATGCGATCACCGCGCTCTCGGCCATGATGATGTGCGGCATCGCCATCGTCGGCCTGCTGTACCGGCCGCGCCGACGGGTGTTGAAGAATACGGTGGGCTGGACCAGCCTGTTGTTGATCGCGGTGTTCCTGTTCAACACCGTCGTCGTCTTCCTGTACGGCCAGCGGCCGGGTTCGTGACCGCCGCGGGCCGATCGCGTCGGCGATGGGCTCGATCGAGCCGGCTGCGTGCGTCACGGAGCGGCAACATTCGGCTGTTAGCTTCGGCCACCCTGATGTCACCCCCGACGGAGCACTCCATGCGCGACCCCAAGCTGCCCACGACCCTCATCGACCATGGCGACGGCGACGAGCCGCTGTGCAACGCCTCGGCCAATGCCGATTTCGCCAGCGTGCTGCAAGCACGCATGAGCCGCCGCGCGGTGCTCAAGGGCGGTCTGGGCGCGTCGCTGGCGGCCTTGTTCGCGCCACTCAGCTCGGCGTCGGCGTATGGCGTCGTTCAGCCGTCCGCCAGCGCCACGTTGCTGGGCTTCACGCCGGTGCCGGCCAACGCCGAAGACCGGGTGACGGTGCCGGCAGGCTACCGCGTGCAGGTGCTGGCCCCCTGGGGCACGCCGCTGTCCGGCGCCGACCAGCCATTCGACCCGATCCGGAGCAGCGGCGCCGATCAGGCGGCGCAGGTGGGCAGTCATCACGATGGCATGCATTTCTTCCCGATCGAAGGCAAGGCACCGTATCAGGGCAGCTCGGAAGACGGCCTGCTGGTGATCAATCATGAATACGTCGAACCGCGCTTCATGCACGCGTCCGCACTCGGCCGCGCGCTCACACGCAGCGCGGTACCGCTGGACGGCAACGGCAAGCGCGCGGCCGACGAGGTGCTGAAGGAACTCAACGGCCATGGCGTCAGCGTGCTGCGCATCCGCCGCGAGGCCGACGGCGTGTGGAAGGTGGTGGCCGACCCGCGCAACCGGCGCATCACCGGCCTCACGCCCATGCGCATCAGCGGCCCGGTGCGCGGCGACGACAAGGTGAAGACCAAGTACAGCCCGGACGGCACCATGACCCGCGGCACGCTGAACAACTGCGCGCATGGCGTCACGCCGTGGAACACCTATCTGACCTGCGAGGAAAACTGGGCCGGCTACTTCGTCAACCGTGGCGAACGCCCGCGCGAACACGCGCGCTACGGCGTCGGCACCAAGACCGCGCGCTACGCCTGGGATCAGGCCGACAGCGGCGCCGACGAGTACATCCGCTTCGATGCCACCGCCAAGGCGGCCGATGCCACGCAGGATTACCGCAACGAGCCCAACACCTTCGGCTGGGTGGTGGAGATCGACCCGTTCGACCCTACCGGCGTGCCGGTCAAGCGCACCCATCTCGGCCGCTTCGCCCATGAGGGCGTGATCTTTCACCCTCCGGTCGAGGGCAAACCGGTGGTGTGCTACTCCGGCGACGACGCCCGCGACGAATACATCTACAAGTTCGTCAGCGCCCGGCCCTACCACAAAGCCAGCGCCAGCGGTGCGTTGCTGGACGAGGGCACCCTGTACGTGGCGCGGTTCAATGCCGACGGCAGCGGCGACTGGCTGCCGCTCAAGTGGGGTCATGGTCCGCTGGTGCCGCAGCCGGTCAACCAGGGCGAGGAACCGGATTGCGACTGTTTCAAGAGCCAGGCCGACGTGCTGCTCAACACCCGACTGGCCGCCGACAAGCTGGGCGCGACCAAGATGGACCGGCCGGAATGGGGCGCCATCGACCCGCACACCGGCCTGGTCTATTTCACGCTGACCAACAACACCAGCCGCAAGACCGCAGACGCCGCCAACCCGCGCGCCAACAGCCGCTGGGGCCACATCATCCGCTGGCGCGAAGCCGGCGACGACCCGGCGGCGACCCGCTTCGAGTGGGACATCTTCCTGCTCGCCGGTCCAGCGGACGATTCCCGCTTCGCCGGCAAGCCGCTCAGCGCCGAGCAGATCTTCAACAGTCCGGACGGCCTGTGGTTCGATGCGGACGGCCGACTGTGGATCCAGACCGACATCAGCGAAAGCGTCATGAATACCGGCGACTACGCCCAGTTCGGCAACAACCAGATGCTCGCCGCCGACCCGGCCCGCGGCGATCTGCGCCGCTTCCTGGTGGGGCCGCGAGGCCAGGAGATCACCGGCGTGATCACCACGCCGGACCGGCGCACCATGTTCGTCAACATCCAGCATCCGGGCGCATCCACCTCGGCCGAGGATTTCGCAGCCGGCAGGCTCGCCGGCACCTGGCCCAACCAGGGACGCTATCCGCGCTCCGCCACGGTGGTGATCACGCGCGAGGACGGCGGCATCATCGGCGCCTGATACGCCGGCCGACCGCGGATCAACGCACCGCCTCGGCCGCCACGCCTTCGGCCAGACGCAGGGCCGAAGGCCGCGCGCGCTGCTCGACGAACAGCGCGCTGCCGTCCACGCGCTTGGCCATGTGCTTGGCTTCGCTGGCGGCGCGCGCCACCTCCTGGTAGTGCGTGTAGTGCGCCGGGTCGATGGCCACCGCGCCGATCGACAGGCTCACCAGCGCATGGAAATCGATGCGGCCGCGCCGGTTCTCGCACAGATAGCCGCCGGCGGCGACATGCTCCGGCTGGAACAGTGCCAGGCGTTCCGCGTCGAAGCGCGCGAGCAGGGCGTCGCAACGCGCGCGCCAGTCATCGCTCTGGAACAGCACGACGAAATCGTCGCCGCCGATGTGGCCGATGAAATCCAGCTCCGGGTTGATCGCGTCGCGCAGCAGACGCGCGAGCAGACGGATCATGTCGTCGCCGCGGCGGAAGCCGTACACGTCGTTGTAGGGCTTGAACTGGTCGAGATCGGCATAGGCGGTGACGAAACCCTGCCCGCTGGCCAGCAAGCGCTCCAGATGCTGCTGGATGGGCACGTTGCCGGGCAGGCCGGTCAACGGGTTGGCGTAACGCGCGGCGACGATCTGCATCTGTGTCACTTCGCGCATCAGGTCGAAACCGGAGCCCAGACCGACATAGGTGCCCAGTTCGGTGATGATGAAGCCCTGGGTGAACGCCTGCTTGCCCTTGCGCACCACCAGTTCGGACAAATCCTGGATCGGCGTGGCCTTGTCGACGATCAGCGGATCCGCCTCCATGATCGTACTGCATGGCTTGCGGCCGAACAGCTCGCGGCCGAACTTGTTGATGAAGCGGTCG
The DNA here is from genome assembly GCA_964440155.1 of uncultured Thiobacillus sp. Classification (GTDB taxonomy): domain Bacteria; phylum Pseudomonadota; class Gammaproteobacteria; order Burkholderiales; family Thiobacillaceae; genus PFJX01. The sequence continues at coordinate 21,200 of CAYTRH010000003.1, forward strand.
AGCAAGGCCGGGCGATGGATGATGCCGACCGGCACTTCGTCGCGCAGCACAGCCACGGCATGCAGGTCGGGGTTGCGCAGCATCAGGTCGAGCACCACCTCGCTGCGTGTCTCGGCTTGTACCGGTGTCGCCGGGATGATCAGACGCTCGGCGGTGACCGGGCGGTGGCCGGCGGACATGGGGAACACGCTGACCGGCCCGCCGTTCCGACCATGCAGCGCCTGCGCTGGCGGTACGCGGGCGGGTGTCGACGACGGTCGGCCGATCAGATAGCCCTGGGCGTAGCGGATGCCCAAATCGCGCATGATGGCCTGCTCGGCGCGGGTCTCGACGCCCTCGGCGATGACCGCGGCGTGCGCGTCTTCGGCGAGCTGCTGGATGGAACGCACGAATTGCAGTTTGTGCGGATCCTGATCGATGCCGGACACGAAGTGCTTGTCGATCTTGACGAAGGCCGGTTTCAGTTCCGACCACAACCGCAGGCTGGAAAACCCCTCGCCGAAGTCGTCCATGGCCACTTCCAGCCCACCGGCGCGCAGCGCATCCACCGCGCGCTTGAGTGCGGCGTAGTCGAAACCGGCGGTGTTCTCGGTGATCTCGAACACCAGTCGATGCCGGTCCAGTCCGTGCCGCGCCAGCCGCTCCGCCACCGCCTCCAGGCTGAACGCGGGATCGAGCAGGCTGCCCGGCGTCAGGTTCACGAACAGCCGGCCGGGCAGGCGCAGGCGGACGAAAGTGGCCAGGGCCACGTCGCAGCACAGTGCGTCCAGCCGGCTCACCTGGGCGCATGCCTCCGCCATCCTGAACAGCGCCTGCGGCGCATGCAGCGCGCTGTCCGACGGGCCGCGCGCGAGCGCCTCATAACCGGCGATGCAACCCTCGGCCATGTCGAGGATCGGCTGCATCAGTGTGGTGACACGCGCATCGGCCAGGATCTCGTCGAAACGAGTCTGCAACTCGGCGGGATTCATGGACATGGTGAACTCGTGACAGACGTGCGCAAACCGAGGCCATCGACACCCGAGCCGCCGGACATCGTGATCGACCCGGACGGCGATACGTCGCGGGTGATCGGCAGCGGCGCCGGGCAGATGCGGCGGCCGCCGGGTTTTAGCAGAACGACATGACAGTTGTTCGCGCCTCGCTCAGCCGTCACCGCGCAGGCTTCAGGCGGCGCGTAACACCTCGCGCCACGGCTCGCCGGCGAGGTAGGCGCCGATCTCGTCCGCCGCCAGCGGCGCGCCGAACAGGAAGCCCTGCGCGGCGTCGCAACCGTTGGCGCGCAGGAAGGCGAGCTGCGCGACGCTGTTCACCCCCTCGGCGACGGTGCGCAGCCCCAGGCGCCGGCCGAAGGCGAGCAACGCGGCCACCAGCTCGCGGCTCTGTGGATTGCGGTCGATCTCCTCGACGAAGGACAGGTCGATCTTGATCGCCGCCAGCGGCAACTGGCGCAGCAGCGCGAACGAGCAGAAGCCGGCACCGAAATCGTCCAGCGTGCAGCGGAAACCGGCGCGATGCAGCGCCAACAAGCCATCGAGACGCTCGGGGTGGCTGGACAGGGCGCTTTCCGGGCACTCCAGCGTGATGTCCGCCGGCGTGCGCCCATGTTCGCGCAGCAGCGCCAGCAGCGGTGCGGGATCACGTAGCGCGGCGAGCTGGCGTCCGGACAGGTCGAGCGACAGACCGATGCGTCGCCCGGTGTGGGCATCGAGCGCGGCCAGCGCCTGACGCAGCGTGTCCAGGCCGAGTTCCGGCATCAACCCCAGGCGTTCGACGTGGTTGACGAAACGACGCGCCTCCAGCACACCCAGTTCGGGATGGTCGAAACGCAGCAGCAGCTCGACGCGCTCGACCTCGCCGCCGGCCAGGGAAATCTCCGGCAGGAAGCGCAGTTCGAAGCGATGCTCGGCGTGGCCGCGCAACAGTTCGTCATCGAACGAGCGGCGCGCGCGCGCCGCCTGCTCGTGCGCCTCGCGATGGAAGCGCAGACGCGCGCGACCCTCCCGCTTGGCCAGATAGAGCGCGCGGTCGGCGGCGTCCAGCAGGCTCTCGGCATCGACACCATCGTCCGGGTACAGCGCCACACCGATGCTGGCGCCGATGTGCACTTCACGGCCGTCGATGCGATAGGGACGGGACACGGTCTCGATCAGCGTGTCACCCACACGCTGCGCGCTGGCGGACGCATCCTCGGACAGCAACGCGACCACGAACTCGTCGCCGCCGCGCCGGCTGAGCGTGTCGCTGGCACGCACGCAGGTCTGCATGCGCCGCGCCGCCTCGGCCAACACCTGATCGCCGAATGCATGGCCATAGCGGTCGTTGACCGGTTTGAAGCCGTCGAGGTCCACATACAGCACCGCCATGCCGCCACCATAGCGCTGCAACTGGGCGATCATGCGGCGCACGCGGTCGGTGAACAGGATACGGTTGGGCAGGCCGGTGAGGGCATCGAAATGGGCCAGCCGGCGTACCCGCTCCTCCTCGCGCTTGCGCTCGCTGATGTCCGAGAACAGGCCGACATAACGCGTCGCGCGCGCGCCCGGCGCGCCCACCGCGACGATGGACAGCCAGCAGGTATAAGGCTCGCCGTTCTTGCGCTGGTTGACCAGTTCGCCGGACCAGCGGCCCACGCCCAACAGACTCTCCCGGATCGCGCCGAACGCCTCCCGCTGCGGCTGGCCGGGCGCGAGCAGCGACGCCGGTCGGCCGACCGCTTCGTCGGCGCGGTAACCGCTGATCTCGCTGAATGCCGGATTCACCGTGAGGATGATGCCGTCGGCGTCGGTCACCACCAGGCCCTCGCTGGCGGCGTCGAACGCCAGCCGCGCCAGACGCAGGTCGCGCGAGCGCGCCGCGTCGCGCAGCGCCTTGGCCACCGCATCCCGGAGCAGCGCCGTGTCGATCGGCTTCAACACGTAGCGGTCGACGCCGACATCCAGCGCCTCGCGCAGATGCTCGGCCTGCGACGACGCCGACACCACGATGATCTGGGCGTCGGCATCCTCGGCGCGGATCATGCGGCTCATCGCCAGGCCATCCATGCGCGGCATGATCACATCGGTGACCACCACGTCCGGCTGCCAGGCACGCCAGCGCTCGATACCCTCGATGCCGTCCGCCGCCACCTCGACCTCGACGCCGAGCGAACGTATCGCCTCACGCATCAGCATGCGCAACGCGGCACTGTCCTCCACTACCAGTACACGCGCGGGATTGATCGCAGCAACCATGGTGTCGGCCATGCGCGCATGCTAGCACGCCTGCCGGCGCCGCCGCGGGCCGCACCGAGGTCACACGGTCGGCGCGCTTTTTCGCCACCGGGCTTGCGTATAGAATGCCGGGTCCGCCCTCATGGTCACCCCCGCCGCCATCATGCAGATCGGCCCCTATCGGCTCAGGAACAATCTGGTCGTCGCGCCCATGGCGGGCGTGACCGACCGGCCGTTCCGCCAGTTGTGCAAACGCATGGGCGCGGGCATGGCGGTCTCCGAGATGGTGACATCCAACTCGCTGCTGTACGGCTCGGCCAAGACGTTGCGACGCGCCAACCACGAAGGCGAGGCCTCCCCGGTCAGCGTGCAGATCGCCGGTGCCGACCCGGCCATGATGGCGGCGGCGGCGCGCCACAACGTCGAACGCGGTGCGCAGATCATCGACATCAACATGGGTTGCCCGGCCAAGAAGGTGTGCAACGTCATGGCCGGCTCCGCACTGCTGCAGGACGAGGCGCTGGTGGCGCGCATCCTGGACGCCGTGGTCAAAGCGGTGCCGGACACGCCGGTCACGCTGAAGATCCGCACCGGCTGGGACAAGGCCCACCGCAACGCGCTCAACGTATTGCGCATCGCCCAGGACAGTGGCATCCAGGCCCTGGCCATCCACGGCCGCACCCGTGCCTGTGGCTACAGCGGCGAGGCGGAGTACCAGACCATCGCCGCAGTGAAGGCGGTGGCGCGCATTCCGGTGATCGCCAACGGCGACATCACCACGCCGGAGAAAGCGCATCACGTGCTGCAGCTCACCGGCGCGGACGGCATCATGATCGGCCGCGCCGCGCAGGGCCGGCCCTGGCTGTTTCGCGAGGTCGCACATTACCTGGCTACCGGCGAACGGCTGCCGGCACCGGAGGTGACCGAGATCCACCAGGTGCTGCTGGCGCATCTGGACGCGCTGTACGCGTTCTACGGCGAGCTCGCCGGCACGCGCATGGCACGCAAGCACATCGCCTGGTACACGCGCGGGCTGGCCGATTCGGCCGGCTTCCGCCATGCCATGAATCGCCTGGAGAGCACGCGCGCCCAGCTCGACGCGGTCAACGATTTCTTCTGGCGCGCGCGTGAACGCGGCCAGCGCCTGATCTATCTCGACGCCGCGCCGACCGAGCGCGCCGCAGCGTGAACCCCACCCTGGCCACCGCGATGGAACCGCAATTCAACGAAAGCGAACTCGCCGCCTGCTTGCGCCGGGAGCTGATCCAGTATTTCAAGGATCTGGACGGCGAAACACCGTCGGGCATCTACGAGATGGTGCTCAACTGCGTCGAGAAACCCATGCTCGAAGTCATCCTCGACCGCGCCGGCGGCAACCAGAGCCGCGCCGCCGAGTGGCTGGGCATCAATCGCAACACGCTGCGCAAGAAGATGTCGCTGCACGGCGTGAAATAGACTCATCCACTGCAAACCGACCCTACCCGCATGCAACGCGCCCTGCTCTCCGTTTCCGACAAGACCGGCCTGATCGATTTCGCCCGCGCGCTGGCCGAATCCGGTATCGAACTGCTGTCCACCGGCGGCACCGCACGCGCGCTGCGCGAGGCCGGTCTGACAGTACGCGAGGTGGCCGATTTCACCGGCTTTCCGGAGATGCTCGACGGCCGCGTCAAGACCCTGCACCCGCGCGTGCATGCCGGCATCCTGGCGCTGCGCGACCAGCCCGAGCACGTCGCCACCATGCAGGCGCACGGGCTGGAATACATCGATCTGGTGTGCGTCAACCTGTACCCGTTCGCGCAGACCGTGGCCGGCCCGCACACGCTGGAGCAGGCGATCGAGAACATCGACATCGGCGGCCCGGCCATGGTGCGTTCGGCGGCGAAGAACCATCGCCATGTCGCCATCGTCACCGACCCCGCCGACTATCCCGCGCTGATCGCCGAACTGCGCGCCAACGGCGGCACGTTGAGCGCCGCCACGCGCCTGGCACTGGCGCAGAAGGCGTTCTCGCACACCGCGCGCTACGACGGCCAGATCAGCAACTATCTGACCGCGCTCGCCGCCGACGGCACGCGCAGCGCATTCGGCGAACGCCTGAACCTGCAATTCCGGCGCGCGCAGGTGTGCCGTTACGGCGAGAATCCGCACCAGAACGGCGCGTTCTACGTCGAGGACGATGCCCCGGCCGGCAGCATCGCACGGGCGCGCCAGCTCCAGGGCAAGGAACTGTCGTACAACAACATCGCCGACACCGACGCGGCGCTGGAATGCGTCAAGCAGTTCGACGACGCACCCGCCTGTGTCATCGTCAAACACGCCAATCCCTGCGGCGTGGCCTACGGCGCCGACCTGCTGGAAGCCTATGACCGCGCCTATCGCACCGATCCGGAATCCGCGTTCGGCGGCATCATCGCCTTCAACCGCCCGCTCGACGGCGTCACCGCGCAGGCCATCGTCGAACGCCAGTTCGTCGAGGTGATCGTCGCGCCCGAGGTCAGCGCGGAAGCGAGCGCAGCGGTCGCCGCCAAGAAGAACGTGCGCCTGCTGGCCTGCGGCGCCTGGAGCGGCGACGACGGCGCGCGGCTGGACATGAAGCGCGTCGCCGGCGGCCTCCTGGTGCAGGATGCCGATCGGCTGCTGCACGGCGAGCTGAAGGTGGTCACCCGGCGCGCGCCGGACGCGCAGGAAATGGCCGACCTGCTGTTCGCCTGGCGCGTGGCCAAGTTCGTCAAGTCCAACGCCATCGTCTATGCGCGCGACGGCATGACCATCGGCGTCGGCGCCGGCCAGATGAGCCGGGTCAATTCCGCCCGCATCGCCGCGATCAAGGCCGAACATGCCGGGCTGGTGGTGTCCGGCTCGGTGATGGCGTCCGACGCCTTCTTCCCGTTCCGCGACGGCATCGACCAGGCCGCCGCCGCCGGCATCCGCGCGGTGATCCAGCCCGGCGGTTCGATGCGCGACGAGGAAGTGATCGCGGCCGCGGACGAGCATGGCCTGGCCATGGTGTTCACCGGTGTCCGTCATTTCCGGCACTGAACACCGACGCGGTGATCCCGGGCCCGGACCGAACCGTTTCTCCAACCCGTCAGCCACCCGTTCACCATGAAACTACTCGTCATCGGCGCCGGCGGCCGTGAACACGCGCTGGCCTGGCGCCTGAAACAGTCGCCGCGCGTGCAGAAGGTGTTGGTCGCGCCCGGCAACGGCGGCACCGCGCGCGAGGAAGGTCTGGAAAACGTCGCCATCGAGGCAATCGACGACCTGGTGGCGTTCGCCCGGCGCGAGGACATCGCGCTCACCGTGGTCGGCCCGGAGGCACCGCTGGCCGCCGGCGTGGTCGATGCGTTCCGCGCCGCCGGGTTGCGCATATTCGGGCCGACGCGTGCCGCCGCGCAACTGGAAGCGTCCAAGGACTTCGCCAAGCAGTTCATGGTGCGCCACGGCATTCCCACCGCCGCGTTCGCCACCTTCACCGACGCCGCCGCGGCGCACGCCCATATCGATCGGCACGGCGCGCCCATCGTCGTCAAGGCCGACGGCCTGGCCGCCGGCAAGGGCGTGGTGGTGGCGGCCACGGCGGACGAAGCGCACGCGGCGGTCGAGCGCATGTTGGCCGACAACGCCTTCGGTGATGCCGGCGCCCGCGTGGTGATCGAGGAATGCCTGCAAGGCGAGGAGGCCAGCTTCATCGTCATGGTCGACGGCACGCACATCCTGCCGCTGGCCACCAGTCAGGACCACAAACGGCTGCTCGACGGCGACCAGGGCCCCAACACCGGCGGCATGGGCGCCTACTCGCCGGCACCGGTGGTCACCCCGGAGATCCATGCACGGGTGCTGCGCGAGGTGATCCGTCCGGTGGTCACCGGCATGCAGGCGGAAGGGGTGCCGTTCACCGGCTTTCTGTACGCCGGCCTGATGATCGGCGCCGACGGCTCGGTCAAGGTGCTGGAATTCAACTGCCGCATGGGCGACCCGGAGACCCAGCCGATCATGTTGCGCCTCAAGTCCGATCTGCTGCCGCTGCTGGAGGCCGCGGTCGACGGCCGTCTGGACCAGGTCGAGGCGGAATGGGATCGGCGTTATGCCTTGGGCGTGGTGCTGGCCGCCGCCGGCTATCCGGACAACCCGCGCAAAGGTGACGCCATCACCGGCCTGGACGTGCGCGGCGACGATTTCCACGTGTTCCATGCCGGCACCGCGCTGGCCGGCGACCAGATCGTCACCGCCGGCGGGCGCGTGCTGTGTGTCACCGCGCTGGGCGATACCGTCAAGATGGCGCAGCGGCGGGTGTACGAAATCGCCGAACCGATCGATTTCGCCGGCCGGCAGATGCGCCGTGACATCGGCTGGCGCGCCATCAGCCGGCGCAAGAAGTGAACCCCGGAGCAGGCCATGGATAGCCACCGCGTCAAGGAATTCCTGCTGGAATTGCAGCAACTGATCGTCGAACGCATGCAGCAGGTGGATGGCAAGACCTTCCGTCGCGACGGCTGGCAGCGGCCGGAAGGCGGCGGCGGCCTGTCCTGCCTGGTGGAAGACGGCAACGTGCTGGAACGCGGCGGCGTCAATTTCTCCCATGTCATGGGCGAGCGGCTGCCGCCCTCGGCCTCGGCGCATCGCCCGGAACTGGCCGGGCGGCGCTGGGAGGCCATGGGCGTGTCGCTGGTCATGCACCCGCGCAACCCCTATGCCCCCACCTCGCACATGAACGTGCGCTTCTTCGTCGCCCACCCGCCGGACGGCGGTGAGGCGGTGTGGTGGTTCGGCGGCGGCATGGATCTCACCCCGTATTACGGCTTCGAGGACGATGCCACGCACTTCCACGCCATGTGCAAACGCGCGCTGGACCCGTTCGACACCGCCTACTACCCGCGTTTCAAGCAGTGGTGCGACGAATACTTCTTCCTCAGGCACCGCAACGAGCCGCGCGGCATCGGCGGCATCTTCTATGACGACCTCAACGAAGGCGGCTTCGAGCAGTGTCTGAACCTGACCGAATCGGTGGGTGACCATTTCCTCGCCGCCTACGTGCCCATCCTGGAACGGCGCGCCGACCTGCCCTACGGCGAACGCGAGCGCGATTTCCAGCTCTACCGGCGTGGCCGCTACGTCGAATTCAACCTGGTGTTCGACCGCGGCACCCTGTTCGGCCTGCAATCTGGCGGACGCACGGAATCCATCCTGATGTCCATGCCGCCGCTGGTGAAGTGGCGCTACGACTGGCAACCCGAACCGGGTACGCCGGAAGCACGCCTGTACAGCGATTTCCTGCGCCCGCGCGACTGGCTGGCGCCCGGCGCCTGACGGCGCGCTCCGACAAGGATATCAAGACCATGGACCTCGACCGCCTCAACCAGCTGCACGCCATCGCCGACCAACTCGGCTTCATCGAGGGTCCGGGCGGCCTGCCGTTCGCCGAGATCGACAACGCGCTGGGCACCGCCCGTCTGTGTCTGCAAGGCGCGCATGTCACCACCTGGCGGCCCAGGGACCAGGACGTACCGGTGGTATGGCTGTCCGACCACGCCCGCTTCGCGCCCGGCAAATCCATCCGCGGCGGCGTGCCGGTATGCTGGCCGTGGTTCGGCCCGCACACCAGCGAGCCCGGATTTCCCGCGCACGGCTACGCGCGCACGACCCTGTGGACGGTCACCGCCAGCCGCGCGCTGGACGATGGCCGCACGCGCATCGAGCTGACCCTGCCGGACAGCGAGCAGACCCGTGCGCAATGGCCGCACCCCTGTCGCGTGGAGCTGGCTGTCACGGTCGGCGCCAGCCTGGAGCTGGCGCTGACCACGCACAACCTGGGCGACGCGCCCATGCAACTGGGCGAGGCGCTGCACACCTACTTCCACATCAGCGACATCGGCGCGGTGCGCGTCACCGGCCTCGACGGCCGCGTCTACGTCGACAAGGTGGACGGCGGCACGCGCAAGACCCAGACCGGCGCGGTCACCTTCGCCGGCGAGGTCGACCGTGTCTACCTCGACAGCGAGGACACCTGCGTGATCGAAGACCCCGGCCTGGCGCGACGCATCGTCGTCGCCAAACGCGACTCGCGCGCCACCGTGCTGTGGACGCCATGGCGCGACAAAGCCGACAAGATGGGCGATTTCGGTCCCGACGGCTGGCGGCGCATGGTCTGCGTCGAGTCGGCCAACGCGCTCGACAACGTGGTCACGCTGGCGCCCGGCGCCACGCACACGCTGTGGGCGCGTTATCACGCCGAAGCCCTGCCGGCGGCCTGAAGGCACGCCCGTTGTCCCGTATCAAGGCCACGGTGTGCGCTTCGCGCTACAATGCGCGCCGTGCAAAGCCTTGATTCGACGACGCAATGCAGCTCTTCGCGTGTGGCGTGAACCATCACACCGCCCCGGTCGCGATCCGGGAGCGGGTGGCGTTCCCCCCCGACATCCTGCCGCGGGCGCTGGCCGACATCACCGGCGAGCGGCGGCTGGCGCGCGAAGCGGCGATCCTGTCCACCTGTAACCGCACCGAGCTGTACTGCAACACGCAGGAGCCGGACGCGGTGGCCGACTGGCTGGCCGGTTTCCACGGCCTGTCGCCGCGCGACGTCAAACCCTATCTATACCTGCTGCCGCGCGAGCGGGCGGCGCAACACGCCTTCCGCGTGGCCTCCGGGCTGGATTCCATGGTGCTGGGCGAGACCCAGATCCTCGGCCAGATGAAGCAGGCGGCGGAAAAGGCGCAGCGCGCCGGTACGCTCGGCCTGTTGCTCAACAAGCTGTTCCAGCGCACCTTCTCGGTGGCCAAGGAAGTGCGTACCGCCACCGAGATCGGCGCCAACACCGTATCCATGTCCGCCGCCGCGGTCACGTTGGCGGAGCGCATCTTCCCGTCCATCGCCGAACAAGCGGTGCTGTTCATCGGCGCCGGCGAGATGATCGACCTGGTGGCCACGCATTTCGCTGCACGCAAACCGCGCCGCATCATGGTGGTGAACCGCACCGTGGAGCGGGCGCGCGACCTGGCCAACAAGTTCGGCGGCGAGGCCGCGGCGCTGTCCAACCTGCCGGAACTACTGGCCGATTTCGACATCCTGGTGACCTCCACCGCCAGCCCACTGCCCATCGTCGGCCTGGGCATGGTCGAGCGCGCCATCAAGCAGCGCAAGCACCGGCCGATGTTCATGGTCGACCTGGCGGTACCGCGCGACATCGAAGCCGAGGTCGGCGAACTCGACGACGTGTTCCTGTACACCGTCGACAACCTGGGCGAAGTGGTGCGCGCCGGCCACGACAGCCGGCAATCGGCGGTGACCCAGGCCGAGGCCATCATCCACGCGCGCGTGCACGAATTCATGCACTGGATGGAAACCCGCCGCGCCGTGCCGGTGATCCGCGACCTGCGCGACCATGGCGAGCGCATGCGCCGCCACGAGCTGGACAAGGCGCGCAAGGCGCTGGCGCGCGGCGAGGATCCGCACGCCGTGCTGGAGGCCATGAGCCGGGCGCTGCTCAACAAGATGCTGCACGACCCCAGCCACGCACTGAACCAGGCCGACGGCCACGAACGCGAGGAACTCGCGCGCGTGGTCTCGCGCCTGTACAACCTGCACAGTGATTAGCGGCCAGTCGCCGGTGACGCGCCCCGGCGTGCATCACCGGCGACCGGCGTCGCACCATGATGAATCCCGCCCTGCAAGACAGACTCGAACGGCTCGCGCTGCGCCTGGAAGAGCTCGACCGGCTGCTGGCCGACGAACGCGCCACGGCGGATCTGGCGCAATACCGCAAGCTCAGTCAGGAACACGCCGAAATCGCACCGGTGGTGGCCGCGTACCGCGCCTGGCTGCAGGCACGCGACGATCTCGCCACCGCCGAGGCGATGCAGGCCGACCCGGAGCTGCGCGAGTTCGCGCGCGAGGAGGCGGATTCGGCGCGCACCCGCCTGGTCACGCTGGAACGCGAGTTGCAGGTGCTGTTGCTGCCGCGCGACCCCGACGACGGCCGCAACCTGTTCCTGGAGATTCGCGCCGGCACCGGCGGCAACGAATCCGCGCTGTTCGCCGGCGACCTGCTGCGCATGTACAGCCGCTATGCCGAACGCCAGGGCTGGAAGATCGAGCCGATCTCGGCCAGCGAAGGCGAAGTGGGCGGCTACAAGGAAGTGATCTGCCGTGTGCTGGGCGACGGCGCCTACGCCCGGCTCAAGTTCGAATCCGGCGGCCATCGCGTGCAGCGCGTGCCGGAGACCGAGACCCAGGGCCGCATCCACACCTCCGCCTGCACCGTCGCGGTGCTGCCGGAAGCCGACGCGCTCGGCGACATCGAGCTCGATCCGGCCGATCTGCGCATCGACACCTTCCGCGCCTCCGGCGCCGGCGGCCAGCACATCAACAAGACCGATTCGGCGGTGCGCATCACCCACCTGCCCAGCGGCCTGGTGGTGGAATGCCAGGACGACCGCTCGCAACACCGCAACAAGGAGCGAGCGCTGGCGGTGCTGGCGGCCCGCCTCAAGGACCAGCGCGACCGCGCCGCGCAGGCGCAGGAGGCGAGCACGCGCAAGAGCCTGATCGGCAGCGGCGATCGCTCGGACCGCATCCGCACCTACAATTTTCCGCAGGGGCGGGTCACCGACCACCGCATCAACCTGACCCTGTACAAGCTGGGCGCGATCATGGAAGGCGACCTGGACGAGTTGATCGACGCGCTCACCGCCGCGCGCCAGGCCGAACTGCTGGCCGCGCTGGCCGGCGAAGACTGACGCCATGGCCGGACACGCAGCCCCATCCGCGCACCCGCCCGCCGACACCCTCGCCGGCCTGCTGCCCCGGGCCGCGCAACGCCTCGCCGCCGCCCTGGCATTAGACCGCGCCACCGCCCGCATCGAAGCGCGCGTGCTGTGCGCCCACGCCCTCGGCGTCGACGCCGCCTGGCTGCTGGCGCACGACCTGGATCCGCTATTTGCCGACCAGGCCGAGGCCATCGAGCACCTGATCGCCCGGCGCGAACGCGGCGAACCGGTGGCCTACCTGACCGGCACGCGCGAGTTCCACGGGCGCACGTTCGCGGTGACGCCGGACGTGCTGATCCCCCGCCCGGAAACCGAGCTGCTGGTCGACGTGGCGCTGCAACTGGCCCCGGCCGACCGGCCGATGCGGGTGCTCGACATCGGCACCGGCAGCGGCATCATCGCCATCACGCTGGCGCTGGAACGGCCGCGCTGGCAGGTCAGCGCGCTCGACGTCAGCGCGCCGGCCCTGACCTTGGCGCAGGCCAACGCCGCCCGCCTCGGTGCGCCGGTGCGCTTCCTGCTCAGCGACCTGTTCGCCAACGTGGGCGAGGCCACCTTCGACCTGATCGTCGGCAATCCGCCCTATGTCGCCGAGGATGACCCGCACCTGGGGCTGGGCGATCTGCGCTTCGAACCGCTCGACGCTCTACGCGCAGGCAAAGACGGTCTGGCCACATTGCAACACATCATCGATGCCGCGCACTCGCGGCTGACTGCCGGCGGCTGGCTGCTGCTGGAGCACGGCAGCGCTCAGGGTCCAGCCGTGCAACGACTGCTGATGCATCACGGTTATCGACAGGTCGATACCTGGGCGGATATCGCCGGGCTCGATCGCGTCAGTGGCGGACGCAGCGCGGTGGCCTGATACACTCGCGCGGTTTGGGTGTCCGGAAGGCCGTGATGACATCTTCCCCAATTCGCACTTGGCGTGTGCCCGTCGCGGTGGACGTCCGCCATCGCGCATGGGACGGCGAGCACGTGTTCTACAACGGCGCAACGGGTGACACCCATCGATTGTCCGAAGCGGCCGCACAGGTGCTGCTGCGCCTCAGGGGTGCGCCGGCCGATGAAGCGGTGCTCGCTGCTCACCTCGCCGAAGTGGGGGACGTCACCCCTGACGAGGCCGCGCTTGCGCTCGATGGCATACTGCGGGAGCTGGCGCGTCTGGAATATGTGGAAGCAGCGTGAGGCTGGGCGACCTCTCCCGCGACCAACTGCGCACACGCTTGGCGCGGAATGCTCTGGTCATGTGTACCGGACCGTTTTCCATCCGCATCCACAGCCGACTGGCGGCCATCGCCGAGGGACTGGCATTGCTGTATTCAGATTTCCCGCTGGCCGAAGACGAGTCGTTCGCAGACTTTCATGTCCGTGTGGACCGCACGGTCGGCATACGGCGGTGGCTGAGGCCGCAGGTCGACTTCTGGCTGGATGGCCATGCACCGTTCAAGCCGCTACCCGCCGACCACGCCTTCGCGCTACTGGAATGGGGACTGAACTGGTGCGTGGCAGGCCATAGCCACCACTACTTGATGTTGCATGCTGCCGCCTTGGAGAAGGACGGGCGTGCGCTGGTGTTACCCGGCGATCCCGGCGCCGGCAAGAGCACGTTGACCGCGGCCCTGATGCTGTCGGGCTGGCGCCTGCTGTCGGATGAGATCACGATCATCGACCGCGACGACGGCGGTCTGGTCGGACTGGCGCGCCCGGTCAGTCTGAAGAACGCGTCCATCGAGATCATCCGCACCGCGTTTCCGCTGGCGTGCATCGGCACGCCGGCGCACGATACCCACAAGGGCACGGTCGCCCACCTGAAGCCGACCTCGGACAGCGTCAGGCGCATGCACGAAAGGGCGTTTCCGGCCTGGATCGTGTTTCCCCGCTGGCGCGCGGATGCCTCACCCACCCTCGCGCCCCATTCGCGAGCCTCGGCATTCCTGCACACGGCCAACCATGCGTTCAACTACGACGTGCTGGGTGCTCTGGGTTTCGAACTCAACGCCGCGCTGATGGACGCCTGTACCTGCCACGACCTGGAGTATTCGAAGTTGGCCGATGCCTTGCGCATCATTGACGGCTTGGAAACGCGATGATCCGCGAACACGGCTGCCGTCCCCTGCTCGACGTGCTGCGCGAACCGGATCACATGGCGGTTCTCGACTACCGGGGTTGGGATCGCCTGCTGCGCCAGGCCACCGCGTTCGCATTGCTGCCACGCCTGGCCGTGCAGGCGGATAGTCCGGCATTGAAGGAGAACATACCGCTTCGCGTCCGCCCCCATCTCAGCGCGGCACGCACCGTCGCCGCCAAACAGCGTCTCGCCGTGCGCTGGGAGGCGCGACGCGTCGCCCGCGCCCTGGCCGGCATCGACGCACCGGTACTGCTGCTGAAGGGTGCCGCCTACGCGGTGGCCGACCTGCCACCGGCGGACGGGCGGCTGTTTTCCGACATCGACCTGCTGGTGCCGCGGGAACGGTTGGGTGACGTGGAGGCGGCGTTGATGCTCGCTGGCTGGCACGCCAAAGCCAGTGACTACGACCAGCGTTACTACCGCCGCTGGATGCACGAGTTACCGCCCATGACGCACATCCATCGGGGTACGGTACTCGATGTCCATCACAATCTGCTGCCCCTGACCGCCCGTATCCGCACCGAGGCGGCACCGGTACTCGCGGCCGCGCGCGAACTGGCCGATCCGCCAGGCCTATCGATTCCGGCCTACACCGATCTGGTGCTGCACAGCGCCTGCCACTGGTTCAGCGAAGGCGAATGGGGTCATCATGGCCTGCGCGATCTGGTCGACATCGACGCGCTACTGCGCGGGCCCGAGGCAAACGCCGGATTCTGGCGGCAACTTTGCGAGCGTGCCGGCTCATTGAACCTCGGCCGACCGTTGTATCATGCGCTCGACTGTTGCCAGCGCTGGTTGCACACACCACTGCCGGAACACCTGCTGGAAAGCCTGCCGGATCGCCCGTCACCGACCCGATTGGCGTTCATGCGTGCACTGTTCGATGCCGGCATCGTCGCGCCGCACCACACCTGTGCCAGTGCATGGTCACGGCCAGCGAGCGGGCTGTTGTACCTGCGCGGGCACTATCTGCGTATGCCCTGGCATCTGCTGCTGCCCCACTTGGCACACCAGGCGTTCCGCGTGGATCGACGACAGGAGTGACGATCGTTTGTCGGTTTTTTTTACAACCGGTCTTGGAGCCATCGCCTAAACCTATGTTTATTGATTGATTTTTTTTGGGGCACGACTCTTGCTTGGAGTCGACCAGTCTCAGTAAGGATATCGGCCATGAACGCACCGCAGGAACCGCACGACGCTCCGGGCGACAAACGTATCGACTTGAACCGGCGCACGCTGACCAAAAGCGCGCTGGCAGCACCGGTGATCGTCGGCGCTTTGATGAGTCGCCCAGTATTGGGGAACTCGCTGTACCACTGCACCGTGTCCGGCAAGCTGTCCGGCAACACCTCCAGCCACGGACAGCCGCAGCCTTGCAATACCGTCGGGCTGTCACCAGGGTGTTGGAAGAGCCCCAATGTGACTGGTTCGCCAGACGGCAGCGGTAAATACAACGCTTCCAAGTGGCCTTCACCCTACAAACCGCACACCAAGTACTCGAAAGTATTTGGAACCAGCGCGCCAGCCGGATTCAGCACCGACAGCACCCTGTTGACCGCCTTGAACACCGGTGGAGGAGGCGACATCGCGTTGATGCGTGCAGCCATCGCCTCGCTGCTCAGCGCGCAATATCTGGGCCTGAACTATCCGCTGACGACCACCCAGGTGATCCAGATGTACACGGCCACACTCGGCGGTGGCACGATCGTGCTGAGCACGATTTTTCCCGGGGTGACCGGCAACCCGAGCTGGAACAGGGATCAGGTTCTACAGTATTTCGAAAGCCTCTACGGCGGCGAGAACTCGCTCTGCCCAGCCGGCAAGCCCTGACGTGATGCGCACGGCGCGTGCCGTGCGCCGCTGACTCAGCGACCCATCAGTAATGCGAGGGTGCTTCAAACGATGGTCACGTCCGCGCGCCCAGCGCCCGAAGGCGCGAGCCCATCGACATCACCCCTCATCCAGACAAGCGGCTGCCGAACGGCGTGAGTCGCGATGCTGCCGCATATCCCACGTTCGTTCCGACGCCGCTGTCGCCACTGGCCATCAGCCCTGGCGGTGATACCCCACCACCACCTCCACCTCGTTCTTCGACCCCAGGATCACCGGCACTCTTTGGTGCAGTGATTCCGGCTGCATGTCCAGAATGCGTTCGTAGCCGGTGGAGGCCATGCCACCAGCCTGTTCGACGATGAAGCTCATCGGGTTGGCTTCGTACATCAGGCGCAGCTTGCCGGGTTTGCTCGGATCCTTGGTGTCGCGCGGGTACATGAAGATGCCGCCGCGCGTCAGGATGCGATGCACCTCGGCGACCATGGACGCCACCCAGCGCATGTTGAAGTCGCGCCCGCGCGGGCCTTCCTTGCCCTGCAGGCACTCCTCGACGTAGCGCTGCACCGGCGGCTCCCAGAAACGCTGGTTGGAGGCGTTGATGGCGAATTCCCTGGTGTCGGCCGGGATCTTCATGTCCGGATGGGTGAGCAGGAACTCGCCCACCTCACGGTCCAGCGTGAAGCCGTTGACGCCATGGCCGGTGGTCAGCACCAGCATGGTCGAAGAACCGTACAGCGCATAGCCGGCACACACCTGCTTGACGCCCGGTTGCAGGAAGTCGGCCTCGGACGCGGCGCGGTTGGGCACCGGCGCGCGCAGGATGGAGAAGATGGTGCCGACCGAAATGTTGATGTCGACGTTGGACGAACCGTCCAGCGGATCGAACACCAGCAGATACTTGCCCAGCGGGTACTTGCTGGGGATGGGATAGACCTCGTCCATTTCCTCCGAGGCCATGCCGGCCAGGTGCCCCGCCCATTCGTTGGTGCGGATCATGATGTCGTTGGTGATCACGTCCAACTTCTTCTGCGTCTCGCCCTGGACGTTCTGCGATTCCAGCGCGCCCATCACGCCGATCAGCGCGCCCTTGTTGACGGCATTGGAGATGACCTTGATGGCGGTGACCAGGTCGTTGAGCAGCGCGGTGAAATCGCCGGTGGCACCGGCGATATGGCGTTGTTCCTCGATGATGAACTGGGTGAGCGTGGTTCCGGTGTGCATGGCGATGTCCTCTAGAGAATGAATATTAGAATGTGCTGATTTTACCGGTTGGGCCGGGGCGCGTGGCAAGTCGAGTGTAGCCTGTCGCCACCGACCGATGGTTACTCACTGGTCAGCCGGTCGGATCGGGTGAAGGTCCAACTGCGCGTGATGCCGAGGATGTCGACCTTCTGACGCATGGACTCGGAGAACGGCGCGAACGGCGCGGACATCTCGACGATGCGCACCGCCGCCGCATCGAGAATGCGCGAACCGGACGAGCGCTCGATCTGGATGGACTCCAGTTCACCGGTGTCGTGGATGTTGACCGTGAGGATCAGCGTGCCGTACAGGTTGTTGCGTTTGGCCGCTTCCGGGTAGTTCAGGTTGCCGATGCGCTCGACCTTGATGCGCCAGTCCTCGACGTATTGCGCGAAGGTGAATTCCTGCGCGCGCGCGCCGACGAACAGGCGGCGCGGACGCTTCTGGTACTCGTCGCGCTGCTGGTCGATGCGCGCCTGCAGCCGTGCCATCTCGATGCTGCGCGCGGCCAGGTCGCTGGGCGGTGCGGGGGTCGGCGGGCGCGGTTCGGCCGGCGGCGACGTGGGTTTGCTGTCGGCGACGTAGTCGGACTGCAACCGCTGCATCAGTTCGCGCGCCTTGTTCTCCAACGCGTTGACGCGCGCGTTGAATTCCGCCTCGGCGCTCTGTACCTGATCCAGCTCGGCGACCGGCAGGGGCGATTTCGCCTGGCGCTCGTCGTCGACATTGCCGCCGCCGTCGAGATTGTGCTGCGCCAGCACGTCGGCCTTGAGCGGTTTGTCCTGGGACTTGGCGTTGACCAGCACCACGTCCAGCGGCGGATTGCGGTTCTCGAACTGTCTGGGGTCGACCACGGTGAACGTGGTGCCGAAGATCACGGCGACATGGATGATGGCCGACACCATCAAGGCGTTGGAGAACGTCGCCACCGCCATGGACAGGAACTCGGCACCGGCGCGCCAGGCGCGCGCCAGCATGGCGAGTCCGGCTGACGCGGAGGCGGAAGAAGCCACCATGCCGACGCCCGACTCAGGCGGCTGCCGCCTCGGCCGGCAGCGTGGCGACATAACGGGCACCCAGATCGACGTCGAGCAGGTCGACGCGTTCCACGGCCAGGCGCACGCGTTCGCCGGGATTGAGCGTGGGCGCGCCGGTCACACGCGTGACCAACGGCAGCCGTTCCAGGCGCACCAGATTCTCGCGCCACACCGTGGCGTCGCACTGTTCCACACCCTCCTGCAGCAGCCAGCGCAGGCACCAGTAGCGCTCCAGATGGCGCTGATGCTCGTTGTAGGCGTCATAGGCCAGCTCGAAGTCGCGCAGCAACGCGAACAACATGGGGTCGTTGCCGGCATGCGGCGGCGGCTCGCCGCGGGCGGCGGCGAGGATCTGCCGCTGATTGACCAGATCGACGTAGCGGCGCAGCGGCGACGTGCTCCAGGCGTATTGCGCCACGCCCAGCCCCTCGTGCGGCGCCGGCTTCAGCGTCATGCGCACCTTGCCGGCGGTCTGCGCGCGATAGATGCCGGCCACCTCGCGTTCGGCCAGCATGCCGCCCCAATGGCTGTTGGCCAGGATCATCAGCTCCGAAACCAGCTTGTCGATGGGGTTACCGCGCTGGCGCAGCATGATGTCCACGCGTCCGTTGTCCACGCGGAACACGTAGTCGTGCCGTTGCACCTGTTCGCTCTTGCCGCGCGCCGCTTCCAGCCTGAGCGCGAACGCGTGCAGCCATTCCAACTCGCGGCGGAATGGATAATCCGCGCCGCTGCCGGCCAGCGTGGCTTCGTTGAACAGCGGTTCCAGCGTCTCGTGGCGCAGGTTGGCGGCGATGCGGATGACATCGGCGCGCGTGCTGAACGACTCGATGTTGAACGCGGCATCGACCTCGACATACAGCGACAGCGCCGGACACTCCCGGTTCTCCGCCAGCGTGTACTGCGCGATCAGGTGCTCGGGCAGCATGGTGATCTTCTCGCCGGGCATGTACACCGTCGACAAGCGCGTGGCGGCGATGCGGTCGAGCGGCGAGCCGTAGTCGATGCCCAGCGCCGGCGCGGCGATGTGGATGCCCACGCGGGCGCCGCCGTCGGCGCGGAAGATCACCGAGAACGCATCGTCGATCTCGGTGGTGGCGGCATCATCGATGCTGAATGCCGGCGCATCGCCGGCAGGCAACGCCGGCGGCGGCGGTGGCGGCGTCAGCGGCGGAAACCCGGTGCCGCGCGGGAAATGCGTGAGCAGGAAGGCCTGGCGGTGGTATTCCAGGCTGTCGGCGATGGCGCCGCAGCGGTCCAGCAGCCGCACCGGGGTGAGCCCGGTGGCGGCGCAGGCGTCCATCAGCGCCTTGTATTCCAGGCTGTTCTTGTCCGGCTTGTGCGCCAGCTCGAACACCTTGGCAGCCAGCGCCTCCGGCAGTTCGCCGCGCTCCAGTTGCGCCGCCCACGCCGCGCGCTGTGCCGCTTCGCGCGCCTTGCGCTCCAGCGCCGCCTTGGCCGCAGCCAGCGTGTCGGCCGGGGCGGCGCGATAACGGCCGCGGCCCTTGCGATGGAAATAGATCGGCGCGCCATGCAGCGCCAGCAACAGGGCCGCCGCCTGCGGCGCACTGGGCGCCGCGCCATAGTACTCGCGCGCCAGATCCTGGAAGCCGAACTCCTGATCCCCGGCCGCCTCCCACAGGAAATCCAGATCGAGCTCGTCGCGCAGCACGCGCGCCTCGTCCATGGTCGGCGCCGGCGCCGGCGCGGCGAAGCGCAACAGCACGTGACTGGACTTCACCTTGGCGCGCTTGCCATGTTGCGACTCGACCTGCAGCGAGGTGTCATGGTCGGCCAGGATGGCGCCGGCCTTGATGTCGCCGTCTTCTTCGTAGAGCAGGTACATGGGCGCTCAAAACTCGATCAGGGTGGGGATGTATTCGGCGAAGCGGGTGAAGCCGTGATCCCCGCCCGGCAGCACGATCTGGCGCGCGCCGCGGTAGTAATCGACCGCCTCGCGGTAATCCAACACGTCGTCGCCGGTTTCCGCCAGCAGCAGGAAATGCTCCGGGCGGCTGGGACGCGCCACGCGCAGCGCGCGCAGTTCGTCCAGGTGCGCCGGCGTGAAGGTGTAGGTCTCGCCGCTGTGCCAGTTGCGCTGCTCGATGCCGACCTGATCGGCCAGTTTGTCATCGCAGGCCACACACGGATTGATCAGCACCGCCTTGACACCGAACTGCTCGGCCAGCCAGGTGGCGTAGAAACCGCCGAGCGAACTGCCGACCAGCTTGACCTCACCGCGTCCGCGCGCGATGAGGTCTTGCAGCAGTGCGATGGCCGCGGCCGGACGGTGCGGCAGATCCGGACAGGCATAGGCCTCGGTCAGGCCGCGCCGCGCGAGCCACTCGCCCAGCTCGCGCGCCTTGCCGGATCGGGCGGAACTGTTGAAACCGTGGATGTAGATGAGCATGTCGGTAGGGAAGGCACGGGGCGCGTGCCGCGCCGGCGGAATTCAGTCCGGCGCCATTCTACCGGGCATGCGCCGCACGCACCTGCGTCAGCCAGACCTGCACGTCCGCGATCACGCGTGCACTCGCCTCACCCAGCGCGGCCGCGGCGCCGGCAGCATCGTGGCTGGGCGCCGGCGCTTCGGCGACGAAGCCGGCGCGAGCCAGCAGACGGGCGTTGGCGCGATCGACCAGCTCCGCTTCCAGTTCGACGCGCCCGTGCCCGGGAGCCTGCGTGGCATCGTGATGGAATGCCAGCAGGCGGGTGTTGAGCACGAGGTCGCCGAGCACGCCAGCGTCGAGCCCGACCACCGCATCGAACGGCCCGCCGGCGTTGAGCTGGCGGCGCAAGGCATCGTGGAAGGCGCGCGTCGGCGGCTCGTGCCAGCGGGCGTATTGATAACGGCCGAGCGTACCCTCGGCACGGCTGAACGCCATACGGTTGCCGGCCAGGAAGTCGCCGGCGCGGGTATCGGCCAGCAACAGCACGCCTCCGCCGCGCGCACCGGCAGTCACCGACGCAGCGGGTACGGCGAGGACGTGATTGACCGTCGCCTGCTTGGCCGGCCCCGGCAGCGTGCAGCCGGCCACCGCGCCGGCGAGCGACACGACGGCTGCCGCCGCCCATGCTCGGCCGACGAGACGACGGCGCGCCGGCGGCTCTGTCCGAGTCGGTGCGATCGCCTGTGTCATCGTTCCCCCGGTCCTAGTTCGTCGACATGCGGGCCGAACAACGCGCGATTGGGTTCGGCCAGGGCGCGGCTGCTCAGTTGCACGGTCTCGCCGGCGCTGCGCAGCGCGCGTGCAGTGGTCTGCAATTCCAGCAGACCGAGATCGGCGGTCAGGCGCAGACGCAGGCTGGTGTCGCGCAGCTCGCTGTCCAGCGCCTGCAACGTGGCGCGGGTCGCGCGCAGCGTGGCTTCCGATTCGGCACGCAAGCGCTCCAGGTCGTCGCCGGCGCGGCGTGCCAAGGTACTGCCGGCACGCGCCAGCGGCACCAGCTCGGCGCCCACGGCCTCGACGCTTTCCGCCGCCCGGCGTGCGGCGGAAAGCGTGCCGACCAGTTCAGGCGGCAAGGCGCGCAGCTCCGTGCTGAGCGCGGCGAGCTCGCGCAGCATGCCGGCGATCTCGCGCTGGTTGGCATCCGACAGCAGCGCGTTGAAGCGGCCCACCGCCTCCTGACTGGATATCCCCAGTTCCTCCAGCGAACGGGTGAACCGGGTGATCTGCGGCACGCCCTCTTCGATGACCACGTAATCCTCGCCTTCATGCACCTCGGTCAGTGGCGTCCCGCCCTTCCACACGTTCTCCAGGTCCACCGCCGCCAGCCCGGTCACCAGGTTGCGCGTCACCACCGCCTCCACCCCTTCCAGCACCGGCGTGCGCGCGTCCACTTCGATCAGCACGCGCACGGTCTTGGCCTGACTGGGCAGGATGACGTAGTCGATGACCTTGCCGACCTTGATGCCCTGCATGCGCACGTCGCTGTTGATCTGCAACCCCTCCAGCGACTGTTCACGGAAATAGATGACGTAACGCCGCGTCTCGTAACCGGAGTCGCTGTTCTGCAGCCAGTACAGGCCTCCCGCCAGCACCGCGATCAGGACCAGCAGTGCGGCACCGACCCAGGCGTAACGCGCATCGGATTCCATCGACTCAACGTCCTCCGGAATGGGCAGAGAAATACGAGCGTATCCACTCGTGCCGGCTCGCCGCGACCTCGTCCACCGGGCCGTCGGCGATGACCCGTCCTTTGTACAGCACGATGACGCGATCGACCATGCCCCACAGCGTGTCCAGGTCGTGCGTGGCGAGCAGCGCGGTCAGACCGAGACTGTCGCACAACACGCGCAGCAGGTGGTCGAATTCGCGTGCGCTGATCGGATCCAGGCCGGACGTGGGCTCGTCCAGGAACATCAACGCCGGTTCCAGCGCCAGCGCACGCGCCAGTGCCGCGCGCTTCTTCATGCCGCCGGACAGCTCGCTCGGCCGTTTGTCCGCCGCGTCCATGGGCAGGCCGGCCAGACGGATCTTCATGGCCACCAGATCGTCGCGCAGGCGTGCCGGCAGCGTGGCGTGCTCGCGCAGCGGCGCGGCGACGTTCTCGGCCACGGTCATGGACGAAAACAATGCGCCTTCCTGAAACAGCACGCCGAAACGCGCCCGCGCCCGGTTCTGCTCGGCCAGTGGACGGGTCCAGATCTCCTCGCCGAACAGGAAGATGCGCCCCTCGTCGGGCCTTGCCAAACCGATGCATTCGCGCAACAGCACGCTCTTGCCGGTGCCGCTGCCGCCGATCAGCGCCACCACCTGGCCCGGCCACACCGAGAAGCTGACGCCACGGTGCAACCAATGGCCGCCCAGGCGGGTATGCACGCCCTCGACCCGGAGTATGGGCTCGGACAGGCTCATTTGATATCCGGATAGGCCACCGCGAACAGCGCGTTGATCAGGATCACCGCCACCAGGCTCTGCACCACGGTGGCGGTGGTGTATTCGCCGACGCTGCGCGCATCGCGCCGCACCGCGAAGCCGTTGCGGCAGGCGATGATGGCGATGGCGGCGGCGTACACCGGCGTCTTCGACAGCCCGAACAGCACGGTGTCCAGCGGCAGGGCGACACGCAGACGCTCGAAGTAGGTGTAGGTGGTGATGTCCAGTTGCGTCGCCGCCACCAACGCACCGCCGAGGATGCCCATGACGTCACCGACGAAGGCGAGCAGCGGCAGGGTCAGCACGATGGCGAACAGGCGCGGCAACACCAGCACTTGTATCGGCGACAGTCCCAGTGTGGCGATGGCGTCGATCTCCTCGGTCACCTTCATGGCGCCGATCTGTGCCGTGAACGCGGCGCCGGAGCGCCCCGCCACCAGAATGGCGGTCAGCAGTGGCGCCAGTTCGCGCGTCACGGCCAGCGCCAGCCCGTCCACCACGAAGATGTTGGCGCCGAACTTCTGCGCCTGTATGCCCAGCAGAAAGGCGAACACCACGCCGATCAGGAAGCACATCAGCGCGATGATGGGCAACGCATCCAGTCCCACCACCTGGATCTGGGTGGTCAGCTCGCGCGTGCGCAGCAGACGCGGACGCCGCAGCAGATCGAACACCGCCGCGCCGATGCGGCCGAGGAAGGCCAGCAGGTCGCGGGCGACGTCCCAGCCAGCCAAGCCGGAGCGGCCGAGCCGCAGCAGCACGCTGCGCCTGTTTCGGCGCGGGCGCGGGCGCGCATCCAGGCGCGCGGCGATCAGCTCGATCAGCACCCGGCGCGATGGGTCGAAGCCGACCAACGTGACGTTGGACCACACCACGCCCAGCGCGCGCAGGCGGTTCACCATCAGCATGACGCCAGCGCTGTCCAGCCGGCCCAGGTCGGCCGCCTCCACACGCAGCGGCACGTCGTGACGTACGTGCAGACCGGTCATCAGCTCATCCACCCGGGTCAGGCAGGCGATGCACCAGTCGCCCCGCAACCTCAGTACGCTGCCCTCGGCCGTCTGTTCATGTTCCAGCACGGGCTGCCGCATGGCATATCAAGCCGGGCCGAGACGGCGCAGCAGTTTGTCGTGGATGCCGCCGAAGGCGCCGTTGGACATCACCAGCACATGGTCGCCCGCCCGTGCCTCGGCGACGATGGCGTCGATCAGCGCCTCGATGTCCGCATGCGTGCTGGCCTTGGCGCCGAGCGGGCGCAGCGCCGCCGCGACATCCCAATCGAGGCCGCCGGCATGGCAGAACACCCGGTCGGCCGATGCCAGACTATCGGGCAGCGCATCCTTCATGACACCCAGCTTCATGGTATTCGAGCGCGGCTCCAGTACCGCCAGGATGCGCGCCCCGCCCACCTTGGCGCGCAGACCTTGCAGGGTCGTGGCGATGGCGCTGGGATGGTGCGCGAAGTCGTCATACACCGTGACACCGCCGGCGACGCCGCGCACCTCCAGGCGCCGCCGCACGTTGTCGAAGCGCGCCAGCGCGGCGATGGCATCACCCGGCGGCACGCCGACATGCCGCGCAGCGGCGAGCGCAGCCAGCGCGTTCAGGCGGTTGTGTTCGCCCAGCAGCGACCATTGCACCCGGCCGAGGTACCGGTCATCCAGGTACACGTCGAACGCGTGCGCGTCGAGCGGCCGCGCCTGCCAGCCGGGCGCGGCGCCGAAGCGCTGCACCGGCGTCCAGCAGCCGCGCGACAGCACCCGCTCCAGCGCGGCCTCGCGGGCGTTGGCGACGATCAGGCCATTGCCCGGAACGGTGCGCACCAGGTGGTGGAACTGGGTTTCGATCGCCGCGAGATCAGGGAAGATGTCGGCATGATCGTATTCCAGATTGTTCAGCACGCAGGTGCGCGGCCGGTAATGCACGAACTTGGAGCGCTTGTCGAAGAACGCGGTGTCGTACTCGTCCGCCTCGATGACGAAGAACGGGCCGTCGCCCAGACGCGCAGACACACCGAAGTTCATCGGCACGCCGCCGATCAGGTAACCCGGTTGCAGGCCGCAATCGTGCAGGATCCAGGCCAGCATCGACGCCGTCGTGGTCTTGCCGTGCGTGCCCGCCACCGCCAGCACCCAACGGTCGCGCAGCACATGCCGGGCCAGCCACTCCGGGCCGGAGACGTAATCCAGACCACGCGCCAGGATGGCCTCGATCAGCGGCTGCTTGCCCCGGCTGACCACGTTGCCGATCACGAACACGTCGGCGCCGATGTCGGCCTGCTCCGCGCCGTAGCCCTCGATCAGTTCGATGCCCTGCGCCTCGAGCTGGGTGCTCATGGGCGGGTACACGCCGGCATCGCATCCGGACACGGTATGACCGGCCTGGCGCGCCAGCACCGCCAGGCCACCCATGAAGGTGCCGCAGATGCCGAGGATGTGGATGTGCATGGGAGAACGCTGCGCTGCCGGAGTTGAGGGCGTGGGCGCGGGGATTATGCGTCGCCTTACAGTTCGGCGCCAGTTGGCCGATAATCGCATCCGTACCACACCCCCATCGCCTTCCCTTAGCCCCGGTGGTCTCCCCAGCATGGCGCAAACCCCCAACGTGATCGGCCTTGCGGTGATGCAGCGTCTCAAGGAGACCGGCGCGCCCGCCACGCCGGAGAACTACGAGCGCGTCTATTACGAGATCTCCGGCCTGCCGCCGCCGGACAAACCGGCGCCGGCGACGGAGCCCAGCCCCTGGTGTCTGGAACTGCTGGCCATGGTGCGCGAGATGGTGGCCCAGGTGAGCGATCAGACGGAATCCCTGGCCAAGGATCTGGGCGAGAAGAACCGCGATCTCGCCGGCAACGTACAGAGCCTCAAGACCAGCCGCGACAAGAACGAGATCCTGCGCCTGCTCTCCACCGTGGTGATGCAGGCGGGTGGCATCCAGAACACCGTGGAATCCAGTCACCGCGAACTGCTGGAGACGCGCCGTTCGCTGGCGACCATGCAGGCCGAACTGGCGGAAACCCGGCAGATGCTGAACGAGGACGCGCTCACCGGCGCGCTCAACCGGCGCGGCCTGGACCAGACACTGGAGCGCGAGGTTGCGCGCGCGCAGCGCAACCAGTCGCGCCTCAGCCTGGCCATGCTGGACCTGGATCATTTCAAGAAACTCAACGATGCCTACGGCCACGAGGCCGGCGACCGCATGCTGGTGCATTTCGCCGCGCTGACCAAGTCGGTGCTGCGCAAGTCGGATGCCTTCGTGCGCTACGGTGGCGAGGAGTTCACCGTGCTGCTGCCGGACACCGATGCGCGCGGTGCCCTGTTCGTGCTCGGCCGCCTGCAACAGTTGATGGCCAAGACACCGCTGATGCACGAGGGGCGGCCGATCAACGCCACCTTCAGCGCCGGCATCGCCACGCTGCGCGCCGAGGAGAACGGCCATGCCCTGCTGCGCCGCGCCGACGAGGCGCTGTACCAGGCGAAGAACGGAGGTCGCAATCTCATCAAGATCGCCGGTTGACGGCGCCGACGCACGCACCCTCGCCGCCGAACTGGTCAACCGCGTCCTGCTCGACGGCCACGCGCTGCCCCAGGGTCTGGCCGATCTGCGTGGTTCCACCAACACGCGCGCACTGGCCGGCGCGCAACACCTGGCCTACGGCACGCTGCGCCAGGCCGGTCGGCTGCGTTTCTACCTGCGCCGGCTGACCCACCGACCCTTGCAGCCGCCACGGCTGGCCGGTCATCTGCTGGTGGCCTTGCATGAACTCGATGCCGAACTGGAACCAGCCTACGCCGTGGTCAGCGAACACGTGAGCGCGGTCGCGCGCCGCCACGAACGTGCGCGCGGCTTCGCCAATGCCGTGCTGCGCGCCTTCCTGCGCCAACGTGACGGCCTGCGCCGGGCCGCCATGGACGATGACGAGGCGCGCTGGAACTTTCCGGCATGGTGGCTGCAGCGGCTGCGCACGGAGTATCCGCACGACTGGGAGGCCATCGTCACCACGCAGAACCAACCGCCACCGATGACCCTGCGCGTCAACACCCGCGCCACCACGCTGGACGACTATCAGCGCATGCTGACCGGTTCGGACATCGCCTGCCGGCAGACCGGCCCGGACGCGCTGACCCTGGCGCGACCGCTGCCCGTGGCCGAGCTGCCAGGCTTCGCCCAAGGGCTGGTATCGGTGCAGGATCGCGGCGCGCAATGGGCCGCCCCGTTGCTCGACGTCGCCGATGGCCTGCGCGTGCTCGACGCCTGTGCGGCACCGGGCGGCAAGAGTGCGCACCTGCTGGAACGGGCACGCATCGACCTGCTGGCGCTGGACAGCGATGCCGCACGTCTGGCGCAGGTCCGCGACAACCTCCGGCGCCTGCGGCTCGACACCGCCGAACTGCGCGTGGCCGACGCCGGCTCGCCGGCGGACTGGTGGGACGGCCGGCCGTTCGACCGCATCCTGCTGGACGCGCCGTGCACCGGCTCGGGCATCGTGCGCCGACATGCCGATGGCAAATGGCTCAAGCGCGCCGAAGATGCGCAACATCTGGCACGCCAGCAAACGCGCCTGCTGGAGGCTTTATGGCCGCTGCTGCGACCGGGTGGCAGAATGCTCTATGTGACCTGCAGCCTGTTCCGCGTGGAGAACGGCGAGCGGATCGCGCGTTTCCTCGCCCGCCATGCCGATGCCGCGCTCGAATCCGTCGCCCCCGAGGGCGCACGGGCGGGCCAGTTGCTCCCGGGTGCGGATACGGATGGATTCTTTTATGCCCGCTTGCTCAAGACGTGACTTCGTGCGCGCCGCGCTGCTCGGCGCGGCGCTGCTGTTCACGTCCGGGGTACGGGCCATCGGCATCGAACTGGCGCGCGCCGACATCACCCAGCAAGGCGAGTATTTCCAGGTCTCCGGCCAGTTCGACATCGAACTCTCACCCACGCTGTCCGATGCCGTCACGCGCGGCGTGCAACTGACCTTCGTCCAGGCGTTCGAGGCCGAGCGCCTGCGCGACTTCTGGCTGGCCGAGAATCTGGTCCGGCTGGAGCGCAGCGTCCGCCTGTCCTACAACGCGCTGTTGCGCCAGTACTACGTGTCGCTGTCCGGCGTGTCCTCGTCACACGACAGCCTGGAAGACGCGCTGCGCGCGGTCGGCGACCTGCGCGACTGGAGCGTGTTGAGCGTGAAGCAGATGCGGCGCAAGGCGAACTATCGCGCCTACCTGCGCCTGTATCTGGACATCGGCCAACTGCCCAAGCCGTTGCAGGTCAACGCGCTGGCCTCGTCGTCACGCTGGCAACTCGATTCGGGCTGGCAGGAACGTACGTTCCGCTACTGACGATCAGGCGCATGGCTAGCGGCCATACGGTTCCGGCCCCTTCCGGCAGCATGGCAGCGTCGCCCCTCACCCCATGATCTATCTGGTCACCGCCAGCCTGCTGCTCGGTTCCGCGCTGATCGGCCTGCTCGCCACGGCCGCCGACAACACGGCGTTCCTGGCGGAGAACATCTCGCTGCTGCTGACCGTCACGCTGGGTGGCGTGCTCGGTCTGATCACGCTGATCACCTATCAGGCGTTCATACTGATCCGGCGGGTGCGTGCCGGCGTGTTCGGCGCGCGCCTGACCGCGCGCTTCTTCGTCATCATCAGCCTGATGGCGCTGGTGCCGGGCATGGTGGTGTACGTGGTGTCGGTGCAGTTCCTGACGCGTTCCATCGAATCCTGGTTCGACGTGCGCATGGAGGGCGCCCTGGAAGGCGGGCTGACACTCGGCCGCACCGCGCTGGAGCACGTACAGCGCGAGGTCACGCGCAAGAGCGAGTCGCTCGGCCGCCAGCTCGGCGACATGCCGGCCGTGCTGCAGGCCGCGCGGCTGGATGAACTGCGCGAGACCGCCGGCTTGCAGGAGGCCGCACTGCTCGACGGCAGCGGGCGGCTGCTGGCGTTTTCTTCGGCCAGTCCGAGCAGCCTGATCCCACCGCCACCCGAGCCGGGCGCGCTGTGGCAGGCGCGCCTGGGCCAGCCCTGGACACGCCTGCAAGCCACCGACGGCGGCGGCATACAGGTGCAGGTGGTGACCCCGGTGAGTCTGACCGGCCCCACCGCCAACCCGCGTCTGCTGCATGTCATCCATCCGGTGCCCGAGCAATTGGCGCGCGATGCCGCGCACGTCGAGCAAGCCCGCCAGGGTTACCAGGAACTGCTGCTGTCGCGTCTGGGACTCAAGCGCCTGTACGGCATCTCGCTGACCCTGGCGTTGACGCTGGCGCTGTTCTCGGCGCTGAGTCTGGCGTTCCTGGTATCCGAGCGGCTGGCGGCACCGTTGCGTGCGCTGGCACGCGGTACCCGGGCGGTGGCCCGGGGCGACTACACCCAGGTGCACGCGGTCGCCAGCCGCGATGAACTGGGCATGCTGACCCACTCCTTCAACCGCATGACCCGTCAGTTGTCGGAAGCCCGCGCCGCCGCCGAGGAGAGCCACGACAAGCTGCTGCACGCCAACGCCTACCTCGACGGCGTGCTGGCCAGCGTCACCGCCGGTGTGGTGACGCTGGAAGGCGACCTGCGCGCGCGGCTGGTCAATCCGGCGGCCGCCGCGCTGCTCGGTCAGCCACGCGAGGCGCTGGAGGGCCGCGCGCTGGAAACCTGGGGCGGTGACGACGACGGTCTGCGCCGTTTCGCCCTGGCCGTCGCCGGCCAGTTTCATGCCCACCCCGGCCAGCCCTGGCGCGCCCAGCTCGAACTGGACACGCCGGCCGGCCATCAGATTTTGCTGGCGCGCGGCACCCCGCTGAGCGGGGCGCCGCAGCCCGACTATGTGCTGGTGCTGGATGACGTCACCCAACTGCTGCGCGCCCAGCGCGACGCCGCCTGGGGCGAGGCCGCGCGCCGCATGGCGCACGAGATCAAGAATCCGCTCACCCCGATCCAGTTGTCTGCCGAGCGCCTGGAGGCCCGTCTGGCCGACCGCCTCGATCCGGCAGGGCGCGAAACACTGACACGCGCGGTCGCCACCATCGTCGGTCAGGTCGGCGCCATGAAGGGCCTGGTCGACGCGTTTGCGCAATACGCCCGCCTGCCTTCGCCGCGCATCGAACGCGTCGATCTGGCGGCGCTGGTGCGCGAGGTCGTGGGCCTGTACGAGGCGGAAATTCCGATTAACATTGCGCTGCAATCCGATCTCGCGCCGGTGGCCGGTGATCCGGCCCTGCTGCGTCAAGTCCTGGTCAACCTGCTGAAGAATGCGCGCGAGGCCCTGGCTGGCAAGCCGGCGCCGCAGGTGGAAATCGACCTGCGCCGGGACGGCGACCGCCTCGCGCTGTGCGTGCAGGACAACGGACCGGGTTTCGCGGAGGAACTGAAACCGCGCCTGTTCGAACCCTACGCCACCAGCAAACCGAAGGGCACCGGTCTGGGCCTGGCGGTGGTGAAGAAGATCGTCGAGGAACATCACGGCGAGATTCGTGTGTTCGATCCGGCGGGCGGCGGCGCGAGAATCTGTGTATGGTTGCCGGTCTTGAGCGATGGAGATACTGGCCATGCCTGAAATACTGGTGGTGGACGACGAACCCGGCATCCGCGAGCTGATGCGTGAAATCCTGGAAGAGGAGGGTTTCGACGTGCGCGCCGCGGACAACGGTGCCAGCGCACGCACCGCGCTGGAGGCCAAGGTGCCGGATCTGGTGCTGTTGGACATCTGGATGCCGGACGTCGATGGCGTCACGCTGCTCAAGGAATGGAAGACACAGGGCCGGCTGACCATGCCGGTGATCATGATGTCCGGGCACGGCACGGTGCATACCGCGGTGGAAGCCACCCGGCTGGGCGCCTTCGACTACCTGGAAAAGCCGGTGTCCTACAAGCAACTGCTGGAGACCGTGCGCAAGGCGCTGGAGGTGCGCGCCGCGCGCCCGACCACCACCGGCACGCTGGCCGCCCTGGGTGACAGCGAGACCATACGGCGGCTCACGCAACGGCTCAACCTGGCCGCCAGCGCCGGCCTGCCGCTGCTGTTGCTGACCCATCCGGGCGCCGGCGAGGAGATCGTCGCGCACTACATGACGCCGCCGGACGGCCCTTTCCTGCGCATCGACGAACCCGCGGCGCTGGCCGAACGACCGGTCGAACTGCTCGGCCGCGCCAAGGGCGGCCTGATCTTCGTGCCCGACATCGCCGGCCTGTCGCTGATGCAGCAGCGTGGTCTGGCGCTGCTGGTGGCGCGGCGCGCCGAGTTTGCCGCGCGCGTGGTGGCGGCCTGCACCCGGCCGCCCTCGCAGTTGCTCGCCGACAATCTGCTCGGTCAGGAACTGCATGACCTGTTCGCCCATGCGGTGGTGGAAATGCCGACGCTGGCCAGCCGGCGCGAGGACATCGCCGGGCTGGCCACGCGCATGCTGGAGGACGCGTGCGTACGCCTGCTGGTGCCGCCCCGGCGCTTTTCCAGCGCTGCGCTGGAGGCGCTGGCGGCGCACGACTGGCCGGGCAATCTGGCCGAACTGGAAGCGCTGGCCGGGCGCCTGGCACTGGCGGCGTCACAGGATGCCCGGGACGAGGAGATCGACGTCGCCGCGGTGCGCGAGATCCTCGGCACGGCCGCCGGTGCCCAGGGCCCCGGCGGTATCGACCTGATGCTGCATCTGCCCTTGAAGGAGGCGCGCGACGCGTTCGAGAAAGCCTATCTCGAAGCCTTGCTGGCGGAATGCGGCTGGGCCATGAGCAAGACCGCGGAACGCGCCGGGCTGGACCGCACCAACCTGTACCGCAAGGTGAAGCAGTTGGGCATCGAGGCGCCAAACAAGCCGGCGGATGGCGGCAAAGGCAAGGGCGAAGGGTAAGCCCCGCCCTGCTGCCGGCGCCGGCGCGCAGCCAACCGTCTCACCCCCCACCCTGCCACCATGAAGATCATCATCCTCGGCGCCGGCCAGGTCGGTTCCAACCTGGCCGAACACCTGGTGCGCGAAGGCAACGACCTGACCGTGGTCGACGTCGACGGCGACAAGCTCGCCGCCCTGCAGGACCGTTTCGACCTGCGCACCGTGCAGGGTCAGGCCTCGCACCCCTCGGTGCTGAGGCAGGCCGGCGCCAACGACGCGGACATGCTGGTGGCGGTGACGCTCAACGATGAAACCAACATGGTGGCCTGCAAACTGGCCGGCACCCTGTTCAACATCCCCACCAAGATCGCGCGCATCCGCGCGGTCGATTACATGCGGCACCCCAAGCTGTTCGGTCCCGAGCATTTCGGCGTCGACCACGTCATCGCGCCGGAACAGGAGATCACCGACTACCTGCGCAAGTTGATCGACTATC
>CAYTRH010000004.1:0-51461 GCA_964440155.1 uncultured Thiobacillus sp.
GGAAGCGGTGCAGCCCGCTACCGCAACGCGGCCCGCTGCGGCAGTACCGGCAGCTACGCCGGCGTCGCCCGCTACGCCGGCGCAAGCACCGTCGCCAACCGGTGGCAGTGTGCCGCCGCTGTGGCCATTCCTGATGATGGCACCGGCAACCTCTGCGGCGCCGCCGGTATCCGCGCCGCCCGTCGCTTCGCAGCCGGTGCCAGCCGCGCCCGCTGCGACGGCGTCGACGGCGTCGACGGCTCAACCCGCGGAAGCGCCGCTCGATCCGGCATGGTTCCTGCAGATGCTGATGCAGCCGCGTCAGGCGCCTTCCGCTCCGTGAGCGGCCGCGCGGTTCAAGACCGTATCAGCCGCGCAGCAGCCGGATGTCCGCCAGCAACGGCGCGACCACCGGTTGGATCTTGCGGCGCATCAGCGAGCCGATCGCGGTGGAGCGCGCGAAGATCGGCTTGACCCCGGTTTCGTCGCAGGCGGCCAGGCGCGCGACAGCTTCCAGCCGGGCCGCCCAGGGTTGGCAGGTGTCGCACGCCGGGGCGTCAAGCCAGGGTGCATCGCCGGCAAAATAGTGGCCGATGGCGTTGAGCACGCGCGTCACCACTTCCTGCGTCTCCGGTCGTTCCAGAACGTCCTGTGCGGCGGCGAGAAAGGTCTGACCCTGTGCCGACAGCGCCCGCTCCAGTGCCTGCGCCGCGCCATGCCCGGCGGCGAGCGCTTCGGCCAGGGCGGCACGGACGGCGGCATGCTCCGGATGTGCTGCCAGCGGCAGCGGCAGCGCGCCGGCGGCAAGCTCCAGAAACGCCACGTAGTGGCTGTTGGCGCGCTTGCCCCGCTTCCATACCGCTTCCAGACGGGTCGAGTCGACTGCGCCGGAACGGATCAACACCGCCACGGTGTCCATGATGGCGACGTGATCGTCCTGCAGGAACGGCAGGTGCTCGACCAGGAAATCGCCCAGCACCGGCCCCATGGTGCCGCGTGCGACCGCCTCGCGACGCAGCATCAGGCGGGCGTTCTCGATGGTCGGCATGGCCCACCAGGCATAGCGTGCGAGTTCGTCGCTGAGCGCCGGGGAATGGACCACGGCCAGCACCGCCTCGGGCTCGCCGGTGAGCAGCAGCTTGCCGAGGTTGAGCCCCTCCACCTGGCCGTGCCGGGTCCAGCGGGTCAGATATACCGGATAGCCGCCCGGCGAGCCGAGCGCATGGCCGGACAATTGCTCACGCACCAGGCGCAGGTACTTTTCCGCGCGGCAGTTGGGCGACAGTGCAATGCTGGCCTCACCGCGCGCGGTCAACGCGTGCAGGGTCATGCTCGCCTCGTCCAGGCGCACGGCCTTGAGCTCCTGGGAGAACAGCACCTCCAGGCGGAAACTGTCCTCCGCTGCCAGCGCGTCGTTCATCACGACCTCACGCCGCCAGTTTGTCCAGACAGCGCGCCGCTGCGCTGACCGTGGCGTCGATGTCGGCGTCGCTGTGCGCTGCCGAGACGAAGCCGGCTTCGAACGCCGACGGCGCCAGATAGACGCCTTCCAGCAGCATCAGGTGGTAGAAGCGGTTGAATGCGTCCTTGTCGCTGGCCATCACTTCGGCATAGCTGCCTGGCGGCATGGCGCGGAAATAGATGCCGAACATGCCGCCCACCGAGTCGGCGCAGGCGAGCACACCGGCATCGCGCGCGGCGGCGTTGAAGCCGTCGACCAGGCGACGGGTCCGGGCGGTGAGCGCGTCGAAGAAGCCCGACATGGCGATCTTCTCCAGCGTCTTCAGACCGGCCGCGACCGCCACCGGGTTGCCGGACAGGGTGCCCGCCTGATACACCGGTCCGAGCGGCGCCAGTTGCTCCATGATGTCGGCGCGGCCGCCGAAGGCGCCTACCGGCAGGCCACCACCGATCACTTTGCCCAGCGTGGTCAGGTCCGGGCGGATGCCGTACAGCCCCTGCACGCCGCCGAGACCGACGCGGAAGCCGGTCATCACCTCGTCGAAGATCAGCACGGCGCCGTGGCGGGTGCACAGCGCGCGCAGCGCTTCCAGGAAGCCGGGGCGCGGCTTGATCAGGTTCATGTTGCCAGCCACCGGCTCGACGATGACGCAGGCGATCTCATCGCCCTTCTCGGCGAACAGGCGTTCGATCTGATCGATGTCGTTGTAATCCAGCACCAGCGTGTGGCCGGAACAGTCGGCCGGAACGCCGGCGGAACTGGGTTGACCGAAGGTGAGCAGGCCGGAGCCGGCTTTGACCAGCAGACTGTCGGCGTGGCCGTGGTAGCAGCCCTCGAACTTGACCAGGGTGGTACGACCGGTGAAGCCGCGCGCCAGGCGGATGGCGCTCATCGTCGCCTCCGTGCCGGACGACACCAGGCGCACCTTCTCAAGGCTGGGCATCAGTTCGACCAGACGTCGCGCCATGTGCAGTTCCAGCTCGGTCGGGGCACCGAACGACAGGCCCAACGCCGCCGTATCGCATACCGCGCGCACCACGTCGGCGTCGGCGTGGCCCAGGATCAGCGGTCCCCAGGAGCCGACGTAGTCGAGATAGATCCTGCCGTCGGCATCCCAGACGCGGCTGCCCTCGCCCTTGCTGAAGAAGCGCGGCGTGCCGCCGACCGAGCGGAACGCGCGCACCGGCGAGTTGACGCCGCCGGGGATGAGGTTGCGGGAGAGTTCGAACAGCTCGTCGTTGCGGGAGGTCATGCGTTTTCCTCGAAAAGTTGCACGAATCGGCGCGCCGCCCGGTAGGCATCGTCGGCGTCGTAGAGTGCGGAAATCACCGCCAGCAGGTCGGCGCCGGCCTCGATCAACGCCGGCGCGCGCGCCGGCGTGATGCCGCCGATGGCGCACAGCGGCAGGCCGGTTGCCGCCTTTGCCGCCCCGAGCAGTGTGGCTTGCGCGCGCGGCGCGCCGGGCTTGCTGGTCGACGCGAAAAAACTGCCGAAGGCCAGGTAATCGGCCCCGGCCGCTGCCGCCGCGCACGCACGCTCGATATCCTGATAGCAGCTGGCACCGAGCATTCTAGCGGGCACGCCGGGCGCCTGCCCATGGCTGGGCTGGGCCGCATCGAGCCGCGCCCGTGCTTGACCGAGGTCGCCATCATCGGCACCGAGATGGACGCCATCGGCTTCGCAGGCCAGCGCCAGATCGACCGAGTCGTTGATGATCAGCAGGGCGTCATGGCGCCGCGTCAGCGCCCGCAAGGCCGTGGCCTGCGCGCTGCGCAGCATCGCGTCGGCATGCTTGTGACGGTATTGCAGCAGGCGGCAGCCGGCTTCCAGGATGCGCGCCGTGACATCGAGCAGGCGCCGGGTGTCGTCCCAGTCCGGCGTCACCGCGTACAGGCCGCGGCGGATCATGAGCTGTCGTCGCCGTCGTCGCCACGGACCCAATACAGCCGATCGGGAATGTACTGGCCCATGCCGGGACGATAGGCGTGGACCAGTGCCTGATAGGTGTAGTCTTGCGCCTCGCGCGCGGCTTCGGCCACGTCCTGGCCCAGCGCCAGGAATCCGGCCAGAGCCGCCGCCAGGGTGCAGCCCGAACCGTGGTAGCTGCCGGGCAGCCGGTCCCACTGCAAGCGATGTACCACGCCGCGGCTGTTGTACAGGGTGTTGGCGACGCGCGCGCCCTGTTCGTGCGCGCCGGTGATCAACACGTATTCGCAGCCCAGATCGAGCAGGCGGCGTGCGCATTCGGTCAGTGCCGGGTCATCGCCCTCGGTGTCGACCTCCTCGGCCAGACGGCGCGCTTCGATACTGTTGGGCGTCAGCACCGTGGTTTGCGGCAGCAACAGGTCGCGCAGCGCCGCGATCAATTCCTCATTGGCCAGGGCGTCGCCCCGACCGGAGGCGAGCACCGGATCCAATATCAGCGGGATGTCGGGATAGTCGGCGATCACTTCGGCAATCGCCGTGACCGCCTCGACGCTGCCGAGCATGCCCAGCTTGATCGCCGCCACCGGCATGTCCTCCAGCACGCCGCGCGCCTGATCGGCGATCCACTCGGCGTCGATCGGCAGGAAATCGTCCACACCGATGGTGTCCTGCACCGTGATCGCGGTGACCACGCTCAGCGCGTGGCAACCCAGACTCGCCAGCGTCAACACGTCCGCCTGCATGCCGGCGCCGCCGGTGGGATCGGTGCCGGAGAACACCAGCACGGCCGGTGGCGACGGGCGGCGGGAAGGCGGTGTGGACATGGCGGAGGGCTGGCCGGGGCGACGTTGCAGCGTCGGAAACGGCATATTATTACACCGGTGCGACGTGACCCGGAGGTAGTGTGGCTGGAGAGACCTGGATGTGCGTGGTGTGCGGATTTCTGTACGAAGAGGCCAAAGGACGGCCGGAAGACGGCATCCCGCCCGGAACCCCGTGGCAAGACGTGCCGGTCAACTGGACGTGTCCGGAATGCGGTGCGCGCAAGGAGGATTTCGAACGGTTGGGTGGATGATCCCTGCGGAAACAGGCTCTAAAGCCTGCCGCGTTTCCGGCCGTTATGGCGCCGAGCGCGCGGGCGTGAAACAATGCGCGCGGAATGCCGCCCACCGTCAGCCACGACGGGGCATGGCACGCGAAGGGGATGTGGAAATCAAGGGGAAGCGGAGATGGACCACGATGGTCGGACCGG
The DNA here is from genome assembly GCA_964440155.1 of uncultured Thiobacillus sp. GTDB lineage: Bacteria > Pseudomonadota > Gammaproteobacteria > Burkholderiales > Thiobacillaceae > PFJX01. The sequence goes on from CAYTRH010000004.1 coordinate 4,620, forward strand.
CGTTCGCGTTTCGGTCGGGCCGGAGCGCAGCGCTGCGAGTCTCGCCCGTCGGTGGTCCGGGCCCAACTGAACTTTGAGGAGACCCGACATGCGCAGTGTCTTGATATTGTTGTTGTGCCTGTTTTCCTGGGGTGCCCAGGCGCGCGACGCGCTGGTGCTGAACGTGACGCTGGATTACGACCAGGAACACAACCAGGTGATCACCCAGGCGCTGTTCCGCGATCTCGCCAAGTACCTCGAGCAGGAAGTGGGCAGGCCGGTGCGCCTGATCATGTCGCAAAACGCCGAGCGCGTGGGCGAGCGCATCCGCACCGCGTCGTTCGATCTGGTGCTGGCGCCCGGGCAGTTGATCGGCCTGGCTGCGCGTTATGGCTACACGCCGGTGGCCAGGACCGAGGAGCAGGCGCGGGTACAGCTATTGGCGCGCAAGGACAGGGCGCCCGGCGATCTCATGGCCGCACGCGGTCTGCGCGTGGCGCTGCCGCACCGCGAGTCCCTGGTCAGCTACCTGTTCAACGGCGAGTTGAACGCGCGCGGTCTGTCGCCCGCCAGCCATTTCCGTCAGGTGCAATACCTCAATCGCTACGGCGCCGTGCTCTACGCCATGGAGATCGGCCAGGCCGAGCTGATTGCTGTGAAGGAGAGTGCGGCACGCGACTGGTTGCGGCGCAACAAGGACATCGCCGTGGTCGGCACGCTGCACGACGTGCCGGCCGCCGGCGTCGCCGTCAACGACAAGCTGGACGATGCCACCCGAACGCGCGTGCGCGTGGCCTTCACCCGTCTGGACAAGGCCCTGGAGGGGCGGCTGGCGCGCGCCGGCATCGGCACCTTCATACCCGCCGACCATGCCGATTTCGAGTTCGTGTCCACGCGCGGTTTCTACACGCCGGAGGTGCTGCCCGGCGGCACCATCGTCACCGCCGAGCAGGTCAAGAAACTGCTCGAACAAGGCGCCAAACTGTATGACGTGCGGCCGCAGGCGCATTATCGCGAGGCGCACATCCCCGGTGCCATCAACGTCACCTACCACATGAACAGCGCGAAGGAAATCGACTACGACGACAGCGTCGATCAATTCGATCTGACCAAGTTGCCGGCCGACAAGAACGCGCCGATCATTCTGCAATGCAATGGTGCGGAATGCTGGTACAGCTACAAGGCATCGCGCTATCTGATCAAGCATGGTTACAAGAAGGTGCACTGGTTCCGCACCGGTCTGCCGGCCTGGCGCGGCGCGGGCTACCCTGTGCAGCGCGGTTCGTGACGCGCAGCCGAATTTTCAGGAGGACATGTGGAAGAAGCCGATGACTTGACCGGCACCAAGGTGATGGTGATCGATGACAGCAACACCATCCGCCGCAGCGCCGAGATTTTCCTGCTGAAGACCGGCTGCGAGGTGATTCTGGCCGAGGATGGCTTCGATGCCTTGGCGAAGATCGCCGACCACCATCCCGAGGTGATCTTCGTCGACATCATGATGCCCCGCCTGGACGGTTACCAGACCTGCGCGCTGATCAAGAAGAACCCGCGCCTGCGTGATACACCGGTGATCATGCTATCGAGCAAGGACGGCCTGTTCGACCGGGCGCGCGGTCGTCTGGTCGGTTCCGACGAATACCTGACCAAACCCTTCACCAAGGATTCGCTGCTGGACGCGGTGCGACGTCACCGGCGCAAGCGCGGCTGATTCAGGGAGCGAGAGCACGCATCATGCCGATCCGCACGATACTGGTGGTCGACGACTCGCCGACCGAGCGCTTCTTTCTCACCGACCTGTTGCGTAAGCAGGGTTACGACGTGCTCACCGCGGAAAGCGGCGAGCAGGGCGTGGCGGTGGCGAAAAGCGAGAAACCCGATCTGATTTTGATGGACGTGGTCATGCCGGGACTGAACGGCTTTCAGGCCACGCGCCAGCTCACGCGCAATCCGGAGACCCACTCCATACCCGTGATCATGTGTACCACCAAGGGCCAGGAAACCGACCGTGTCTGGGGCTTGCGCCAGGGTGCGGTCGATTACCTGGTGAAACCCGTGGCGGTCCAGGAGCTGATCACCAAGATCCGGGCACTGGGCGGATGAGCGAACAGACCAGCGAAAGTCTGCGCGATTTCCAGGCGCGTCTGGCCGCCCGCCTGCGCGACGCGCAGGCGGGCGCCGGCGCCACATCCAAGCTCGGCTTCATCGCCGGCGGCCGCACCTGGCTGGTGCGGCTGGATCAGATCAACGAGGTGGTGACGGTGCCGGACCTGGCCGAGGTGCCCTGGGCCAAGCCGTGGTTTGCCGGGGTGGCCAGCGTGCGCGGCGCACTGTACGGCTGCGTCGACCTGGCTGCCTACCTGGGGCTGGCCGAGCCCCTGGCGCGCGGCGAGAGCCGCTTGCTGTTGGCCCATCCCCGTTACGGCATCAATGTCGCGCTGCGCATCGAGCGTGCGCTGGGCCTGCGCGCCATTGCCGACCTCGCCGAGGAACCGGCGGATGGGCCGGCGCCCGTGTGGCAGAGCGGTCACTGGCGCGATTCGAGCGGGCAGATCTGGACCGAACTGGATGTGGAAACCCTGGTGACCGCGCCTGAGTTCCTGGAGGCCGGGGTATGAAGCCAAACGTGCACCGCGTGGGTGAACTGAAGGGGAGCATGAAGTGAGTGACATGACGCAAGCGGGCGGGGGCATCTTTGCGCGCCTGGCGGGGGCCATGCGGACCGGTGACGGGGCCGGCTGGCGACGCTGGGCAGCGCTCGATCCCAATGCCCTACCGATGCTGCGCGCGCTGCCACCGTCCCAGCGTGCGCGCGCATTGCTCGTCGTACTGGTGGTGATGCTGCTGCTGGCCGGTTTGAGCATGGTGTGGAACGGCATCCAGGTCGGCAATCGCGCCGCCTACATCGAGATTTCCACCCGCTTGCAGATGCTGTCGCAACGCTACACCAAGACCGCCCAGCAGGCGGTGCTGGGCAACCGGCCCGCGTTCGCGCAGCTGGACGAGAGCCGCCGCCAGTTCGCCGAGGGCCTCGACCAGCTGATTAACGGCGGCGGCGGCGTGCCGGCCTCGCCCGCGCATCTGCGTCCCGACCTGGATGCGCTGCAGGCACGCTGGGAGATTTCACGCAAGCACATCGAGACCCTGGTCGAACAACAGGACATGCTGGTCAGCCTGGCGCAGGCGCTGGCCGAAATCAACCAGCGCAACAGTGAACTGCTCGACCTGACCGAACAGCTTGCCGCGCTGCTGCCCGCCGATGCGCGGCGCCAATCGGCTTTCGCCAACCAGCAGGCGTTGTGGACCCAGCGCATGGCCAAGAACGCCAACGCGTTGATGGCGGCCGACCGCATCGATCCCGAGACGGCCTACCAGTTGGGGCAGGACACCGAGACGTTCCGCGAGGTGTTGACCTGGATGCGAGACGGCAATCCGGGCATCGGTCTGCTGCCGGTGCGTGATCCCGATGCGCGCGAAAAACTGCTGGAATTGGAAGAGGTGTTCACCCGCTTCGAGCAGCAGACCCGCGGCATCCTCGGCAACATGCCGTTGCTGGTCGAGGCGAAGCGGGCGGCGCGCGAGATCTTCGACGAGTCCGAACAGTTACTGACCATGACCCAGGCGCTGACCCAGCGTTATCAGGCGCTGGGCACGCGGGTACCGTTGCTGCTGGCGGTGGTGTTCGCGCTGGTGGCCTTGCTGGCCCTGCTGGCGCTGGGTTCGGCCAACGTCGCCGAGGCGCGCGCGCGCGCGGAGGAGGCGGCTCAGGAGAACCGCCGCAACCAGGACGCCATCCTGCGCCTGTTGAACGAGATGGGCGACCTGGCCGAGGGCGATCTGACCGTACAGGCGACGGTGACCGAGGACATCACCGGCGCCATCGCCGATTCGGTCAACTACGCCATCGAGGAGCTGCGCAACCTGGTGCAGGGCATCAACCGCGCAGCGGAACAGGTGACCACCGCCACCACCGACGCGCGTGCCGCGTCCGATGCGCTGCTCGCCGCGGCGGAGGAGCAGGCGCGCCAGATCGAGGAGACCACGGCCGCGGTCAGCCAGATGTCGAGCTCCATTGCGCAGGTGTCGCGCAGCGCGGTGGATTCCGCCCGCGTCGCCGAGCGTTCGCTGGCGACCGCGCGCAAGGGCGGTGACTCGGTGCGCGCTGCCATCGCCGGCATGAATGCCATCCGCGACCAGATCCAGGACACCTCCAAGCGCATCAAGCGTCTGGGCGAGTCGTCGCAGGAGATCGGCGGTATCGTCGACCTGATCGCCGACATCACCGAGCAGACCAATGTGCTGGCGCTCAACGCCGCCATCCAGGCCGCCGCCGCCGGCGAGGCCGGGCGCGGCTTCACCGTGGTGGCCGAGGAGGTGCAGCGCCTGGCCGAGCGCTCCGCGCAGGCGACCCGACGCATCGGCGCCATCGTCAAGACCATCCAGAGTGATACTCAGGATGCGGTCAACGCCATGGAAATTTCCACCCAGGGTGTGGTGGAAGGAACGGCGCGTTCGGATGCCGCCGGACACTCGTTGGCGGAAATCGAAAGCGTGTCGGAGGAACTGGCCCGCCTGATTCAGAGCATCTCCGATGCCACCGTGGCGCAGGCGGATACCGCCGAGCGCATCGCCGGCAACATGCGCACGATTCTGCGCGTCACCGAACAGGCGTCGGAAGGGGCGCGGCGCAGTGCCAGCAGTATCGGCGAACTGGCGGTGCTGTCGGACGAGCTCAAGGTGTCGGTCTCCGGCTTCAAGTTGTGAGCGCGCCGTGACGCGTGACATCGCTTTGTTGGCGGCGGACGCCGGCGCTGGCGTGGCGTCTCTTAGCCTGCTTTGGAGTGGCCATGAGTGACGATATGGAATTCGATCTGGGTCCCCTCACCTGGGTCAAGGCGGAGCTGGACAACGCGTTGGAAGCGGCGCGCGAAGCGCTCGCCGCCTGGAACGGCGAGGATATCAACCCGCTCAAGGCCGCGGCGGCACACCTGCATCAGGTGCATGGCGCGTTGCAGATCGTCGATCTGCGCGGCGTGTCACAGGTGTGCGCGGAGACCGAGCGACTGCTGGACGACATGGCCGCGCGTGCCGAGACACGCAACCCGGGGTCCGCCGAGGTGGTGTTGCGCGCCATCGCCGAGCTCAAGGCCTATCTGGACGGCCTGATGTCGGGCGGGACGCATGCGGAGATCCGCCTGGCGCCGATCCTGAACGAAGTCGTTACCCGGCGCGGTGGCGAGCCGCCGGCGCCGAGCGAGCTGTTCTACCCTGACACCGGTCAGCGCGTGCCGCGTGAAGCGCCGGAGCCGGTGCTGGACGATGAGGCGCGCCGTCAGGCCATCCATGCCGCCCGCCTGCGCTATCAGCGTGGCCTGTTGCTGTTCCTGCAGAACAAGGATGCGGCCACCGGTTTGGCGCGCATGGAAGAAGCGTTGCGCGACGTGGAGGCGGTGGCGCCCGGTGGGGCGCAGTATTCGTTCTGGTGGAGTGCGGCCGGTCTGGTCGAGGCGCTGCGCCGGGGTGGCGTGCCGGTCGATTTCTGGGTCAAGCGGCTGTGCGGACGGGTCGATCTGCAGATGCGTCGCCTGATGGAGGGTTCACGCCAGCTCGCCGACCGTCTGTTCCGCGACGTGCTGTATTTCGTCGCACGTGACGACACCCCGGACGGGCGGGCCGCGCGCGCGCGCGACCTGTTCCAGTTGCGTCGCTATCTGCCGGACGTGGCCGGAGCGGGCTGGAGCGCCGAGCAGCGCCAGCACTTGGGTTTGCTGAAGGAGCACGTCGGCCAGGCCAAGGACCATTGGATACGCTACTGTTCCGGACGTGTCGACAGCCTCGAGCCGTTCCAGCGCGCCGCACTGGCGCTGTTCGAGGCGGCTGCGCGCCTGCCCAACGAGGCCATGCGCACGTTGACCCGCATCATCCAGGCGGTGGCCAAGCGCTTGCCCGGCGCCGGCGATGCCACGGGTAATGAGGCACTGCAACTGGAGATGGCCACGGCGCTGCTGCTGGCGCAGAACGCCGCCGAACACTATCAGGCGCTGGACGAGCAGTTCACGCGCCAGTCCGAGGCGCAAGCCATGCGCTTGCAGGCGGCGATCGATCCCGCTTTCGACCGCTCGCGCATCCCGGCGGTGGAGATGCTGGACGACATCTCGCGTGCCGCTCAGGAAAAACTGGTGGTTGCCCAGGTCACGCACGAGATCCAGGCCAACCTCAACCAGGTCGAGGAGATACTCGACAAGTTCTTCCGCAATGCCGCCGAACGCGCGGGTCTGCCGTTGGTGCCGGCCCTGATGAATCAGGTATTGGGCGCGCTGAACATCTTGCAGCTCGATGTCGCCGCCAATCTGGCGCGCGAAGCGGCGCAGCGCATCGAGCACTTCAACCAGGCGGACGCCTACATCGCGCCGGAGAATCTCGATTGGGTCGCCGAAGCGCTGTCGACGTTGAGCCTGTACATGGACGGCCTGCGTTACGGCCGCGACGACAATCGCGTCATGCTTGCGCTGCTGGCGCGGCCGGAGGTGCGTGCGGGCGAGGAAGAGACGGTCGAGAGCCAGGTGCGCGAGGAGACCGAACGCATCCTGGACAGTGCCGCACAGCTAGCCCGTGAGGATGCCGGCGATGCCTCGGCTCGCCAGACTTTGCGCGGCGATCTGACGCAATTGGCGCGCGACGCCGATCTGATCGGTGACCGCGATCTGCGCGGTCGGGCCGACGCGGCGCTGCGCGCGTTGAACGAGGACGCGCCCGCTGCCGAGGTACGCGAGGCATTGGCCGGCGCCGCCGAAGTGACGGTGCCCAAGCCCAGCGAACAGGCGGTGCGGCTGGCAGCGAGCACGGACGAAGCGGTGGATCGCGAGCTGCTCGACACCTATATCGAGGAAGCCAATCAGGTACTGGGTGAAATCGCCATCAAGGTGGCGCGCCTGCAGGTCAGTCCTTACGACCAGGATGCCTTCACCACCGTGCGCCGCGGCTTCCACACGCTCAAGGGTAGCGGCCGCATGGTCGGCCTGGGCGAATTGGCCGAGCCGGCCTGGGAAATCGAACAGACGTTGAATCTCTGGTTGCGCGACGAACGCGCGCCCGACCCGGCCATGCTGGCCTTTCTCGAAGATGCCGGCAATGCCTTCCAGGTTTGGGTGGGCGAACTCGAGGAGCAGGGCCGTGCGCGCGTCGAGTCTGCCGCATTGGTGGCACGCGCGCGCGCATTGCGCGGCGAGGGTGCGGCGGAGCCGCCACCCCCAAAAGCTGAAGCCGGCGTCCCGGCGGCACCGGACGCCGGCGACCCGACTGCCGCCGCGACCGATGCCGTGGATATCGACGGACACGTCCTGCCGGCAGAACTATTCGCGATCTTCAGCGCCGAGGCGACGCAACGCCTGAGCGATCTGCGCGCCGCGTTGGCGGATATGGCACTCGGCCAGCGCGTATCTGCGTGGGAGGCGTTTCTGCGCGCCGCGCACACCCTCGCTGGCATCGCCCGCACCACCGGTTTCGTGCCGCTGTCCGACAGTGCCGGCGCGCTGGAACACTGGGCATCGACCTGGCCGGACAAGACGCGTGCATTGAACACGGACGAGGCCGCTGCCGTGGCAAGCGCCGTGGAGCGACTCGCCAGCCTGGTGCAGGACATCCTGGCCCATCGTTTCCCTGCGGCCCTCCCCGACTTCGCCAGTGCCCTGCCGCAGCCCGCCGCTGGCGTCGAATCCGGTGCCGAGCAAGCTGCGTCGCCGTCTGCCGGGGACGCCGACGATGCGATCGACGCCAGCAAGACCGGTCCCGCCGCGTCCGATGTCGATGAGCACGTCGCTGCCGAGGCGACGCGCGAGTACACCGTGGCGCATGTCGATGAGGCGCCGCCGGCGCCGGTCGCCCTGCCGCCGGCGGTCGATGAACTCGACCCGGAACTGCTGCCGATTTTCCTGGAAGAGGCGGCAGAACTGCTGCCGCGCATCGGCGAATCGTTGCGCGCGTGGCGCGCCGCGCCCGCCGATGTCGGCGTGCGTGATGCCATCAAGCGCGCGTTGCACACCCTGAAGGGCTCCTCGCGCATGGCCGGGGCGATGACGCTGGGCGAATCGGTGCACGCGCTGGAGACACGGGTCATCGAACTGCCCGAAGGTGCCGCCGACGACGATTTCCTGGACGCAATGGAAGCCGCCTACGACCGGATCGCAGACGTAATCGATCAACTCCGGAGCCGCGGCGAGCCGGCCGCCTCCCCAGACGCGGCGGCCGTCGCCGGTCCGACACCACCCGCACCTGCGGACGAACCGGTTGCGACCGGCTTCGCGCCGGAACACCCTGTGTCCGTCGGAGTGCTGGCGACGGCGGCCGAGCGTCGGCCTGCCGCCGCGGTGGTGCAGCCACCGCCGCGTACACGCAGCACGCTGCGGGTGAAATCCGACATCCTGGACACCCTGCTCAACGAAGCCGGTGAAGTGTCGATCGCCCGCTCGCGCATCGAGAACGTGCTGTCCGCCTACAAGCAGACCGCGCAGGAGCTATCCACCAACGTCGACCGGCTGCGTGCACAACTGCGCGAGCTGGAAATCCAGGCGGAGACGCAGATGCACTCGCGCCTGGCGCGCATGGAGGAGAGCCAGTTCGACCCGCTCGAGTTCGACCGCTTCACGCGCCTGCAGGAATTGACGCGCATGATGGCGGAGAGCGTCAACGACGTCTCCACTGCCCAGGAAAACCTGCTGCAGGGCCTCAACGAGGCGGATGGCGCGCTGATCCATCAGGGCCGCATGGCGCGCACGCTGCAACAGGAACTGATGCGGTTGCGCATGCTGCCGCTGGGCACACTGGCGGAGCGCCTGCACCGCGTCGCGCGCCTGGCCGCCAAGGAGACCGGACGCAAGGCGCAGCTCGAGCTCGAAGGTGCGCAGACCGAGCTGGACCGGGGTGTGCTCGATCGCATCGCCGCGCCGCTGGAACATCTGGTACGCAACGCGGTCGCGCACGGCATCGAACCACCCGAACGGCGGCTGGCTTCCGGCAAGGCGGAATATGGCGAGATTCGCCTGGAAGCGACGCGCGAGAGCAATGAGATCGTGCTGACGCTGAGTGACGACGGCGCCGGCATCGACTACGCGGCGGTGCGCGCGCGCGCGCGTGCACTCGGCTGGATCGCCGACGGCGATGACCCGGCGGTGGAAGAACTGCATGGCTTCCTGTTCCGTTCCGGCTTCACCACTTCCGATACGGTCACGGAGATCGCCGGTCGCGGCATCGGCCTCGACGTGGTGCGCAACGAGATCGCCGGCATCGGCGGTCGGGTGCGTCTGGAGTCCACGCCGGGTCAGGGCACCCGCTTCGTCATCCGGCTGCCGCTGACCCTGGCCTTGACCCAGGTGGTTTTGGCCGACGCCGGCGGCCAGGTTTGGGCGCTGGCAGCCAACCTCGTGGTGCTGGTGCGCGAGGTCACGCCGGAACAGGCCCATGCGTTGCATGAGCTCGGTCATGTGACCTTCGACGACGAGGTATATCCGCTGCGCACGCTGGCCGAGCTGGTCGGGCGCGAGCCGCGGCCGAGCGAGGGCCCGCTGCGTACCATTCTGCTGCTGCGTGCGGGCGAGCAGCGCCTGGCACTACGGGTCGACCATCTGGAGGGCAATCACGAGGCCGTGGTCAAGAACATCGGCCCGCAGCTTGCGCGTATCGTCGGCATCACCGGGGCCACCGTGCTCGGTGATGGTCGGGTCGCGCTGATCCTCAACCCGTTCCAGTTGGCCGAGCGGGCGCCACGTGTGCACGTGACCGAGGAGGTGGCCAGCGGCGAACAGGCGCCGTTGATCATGGTGGTGGATGATTCGCTCACGGTGCGCAAGATCACCAGCCGCTTCCTGCAACGCGAGGGCTACCGCGTCGTCACCGCGCGCGACGGTGTCGAGGCGCTGGAACTGCTGGAGCGGGAAGTGCCCGCGGTCATGTTGCTGGACATCGAGATGCCGCGCATGGACGGCTTCGAAGTGGCGCGCCACGTGCGCCTCGGCAGAGTGGCGCCAAAGCTGCCGATCATCATGATCACCTCGCGCACCGCCGAGAAGCATCGCGGCCATGCGCTGGAACTGGGCGTCAACACCTACATGGGCAAGCCGTATCAGGAAGACGAACTGCTCGCCGAGATCGTGCGCCTGAGCGGGGTCCCGGCGCCGACGCCGGCGTGAGCGCCTGCCGTCACCAGAACAGGTAGAACAGCACGGCGCCGAGCACCAGCCGGTAGATCACATAGGGCAGCATGCCGGTACGCGACAGCAGGCGGATGAAGTAGTGGATGCATAGATAAGCACTGACCGCCGCCAGCGCGAAGCCGATCGCCAGCGAGCCCCAGTCGACCGGGTCGCTGGCCTTCAGCAGGTCGCGCGTCACCAACACGGTCGAGGCCAGCAGCGTCGGGATGGATAGCAGGAAGGAGAAGCGCGCGGCGCCTTCGCGTGTCAATCCCAGCAGCAGCCCGGCGGTGATGGTGATGCCGGAACGCGAAACGCCGGGGATCAGCGCGACGGCCTGCGCCAGACCGACCAGCACGGCATCGCGCCAGCTCACCGTGTACTCGTCGCGCGCGCGTCGGCCGTGGACATCCGCCCACCACAGCACTAGGCCGAACACGATGGTCGTGGTCGCGATCACCAGCGGTGCGCGCAGCGGACCTTCGACGTAACCCTTGAGCAGCAGGCCGGCCACCACCACCGGCAGCGTACCCAGTACCACCGCCCAGGCCAGTTTGGCATCCGGCGTCCAGTGGCCGCGCAGCGAGCCGAACGTGGCCACGGTCATGCGCCCCACCTCGTGGCGGAAATACAGCAGCACTGCGAGCAGCGTACCGCCGTGTACGGCGACGTCGAACGCCAGGCCCTGGTCCTCCCAGCCGGTGATCACCGGCACCAGGATCAGGTGCGCGGAGCTGGAGATGGGCAGGAATTCGGTGATGCCCTGCACCAGGGCGAGAAAGGCGATCTGCAGTAATTCCACGGGGAGCCAAGGGGTGTTTGCGGGCCGCGGCAGTATAAGCGATCACTCCATCGCCACCGGCCGCCCCGCGCAGGGGGATGTCAGCCGGCGCGGCGGTTGCGGCGCAGGTGCTGCAATACCAGGGTGGCCACCTGCACGCGATTGTGGAAGCCCAGCTTCTGCATGATGTTGGCCAGATGGTTGCGCACGGTGTTGTCGGACAGATTGAGCTTGGCGCCGATCACCTTGTTGCTGTGTCCCTGGGCGACGTATTCGGCGATCTCCAGTTCGCGCGCCGACAGCTTGGCCAGCGGATCCTCGCCGCCGCCGCGGGTCAGCTTCTGCACCACGGCGGGCGGAAAGGCGCCGGCATCCTGCAACACGATGCCGATGGCGTGCACGATCTGCTCGGTATCCGAAGACTTCAGCAGGTAGCCGTCGACCCCGGCATCGACCGCTGCGCGGATCTCCTGATCGTCGTCCTCAACGGTCAGCACGATCACCTTCATACCAGCGGCTTTCAACAGCGGCGCGATCTCCAGGCCGTCACCATCCGGCATGCCGCGATCGAGAATGGCCACGTCGGCCTGGCCGCCCTGCGCGAGCCAGGCGCGGGCGCTGGCCAGGTCGACGCATTCGCCGGCGATGGTGAACGAGGGCTCGCCCTCAAGCGCGCGCCGCAGACCGAGACGCAGCAACGGGTGATCGTCGACGAGCAGGATGCGGATGGCGGTCATGGCGCGGCGCGGTTCGTTGCGGGTGAGCGATATTAACGTCAAACCGCCTTGACGTGACCGTGTCCGGTCCACTTGCCTGAACTGGCGCCGGCGCACCCGAGGTCGATGCTCAATCGAGCGCCAGATACTCCACCGCGACCACTTCCAGTTCGCGCGTGCCATTGGGGGTCGGGCAGCGTACGCAATCACCTTCGCGCGCACCGAGAAGGCAGCGCGCTAGCGGTGAAATCCAGGAGATGCGGCCGCGCGCGGCGTCGGCCTCGTCGATGCCGACGATGCTGTAGCGAGTGTCGTGGCCGTGCTCGTCCAGCACGGTGACCGTCGCGCCGAAGTACACCCGGTCGGTTGCCTCGCGCGCGGCCGGGTCGACCACCACCGCCTGTTCCAGGCGCTTGGTCAGGAAGCGGATGCGCCGGTCGATCTCGCGCAGACGCTTCTTGCCGTAGATGTAGTCGCCGTTTTCCGAACGATCGCCGTTGCCCGCTGCCCAGGCCACCACGTTGACCACGGCCGGCCGCTCCTGCCGCACCAGGTGGGCCAGTTCGGCGCGCAGACGCGCGTGACCCGCTGGTGTCATGTAGTTCGGGCCGGCTGCGGAAGTGGGCGCGACGGCCGGTTCGTCCTCGTCGGCCTCGGCTTCGCGCGTGAACGCCTTGCTCATTCCTCGTCGCGCGGCGGATTGCCGTCGTACACCAGGGTTCGGCGCCGCTCCAGATACAGTTCACGCGTGAATTCGTAGGGGTCGATCGCCGCCGCTTCGATCGCGCGCACCGCCTCGAGCAGGTCGGCGCGCCGGCTGACCACGCGCAGCGCCGTGGCGGCGTTGCGCGCGGGCACGTCGTCATGGCGGCGCACCAGGTCCGTGTATTCGGCGTCGACGTAGTAGCCGATACCGTCGCGCACGCTGCTCGGCCCCAGCAACGGCAACACCAGATAGGGTCCGGGGCCGACACCCCAGCGCCCCAGGGTCTGGCCGAAATCCTCGTTCTGCTTCTGCAGCCCCATCTCCGAGGCGACATCGAGCAGGCCGAACAGTCCCAGACTGGAGTTGATGGCCAGGCGCATGAAGTCGCGGCTGCCCTGTTCCAGCTTGAGTTGCAGGATGTCGTTGGCGAGCACGGTGACGTCGTTCAGGTTGGCGAAGAAGTTGCGCACGCTGGTGCGCGCGAAGCCGGGTACCACGGTTTGGTAACCCTGTGCCACCGGCTTGAGCAGCAGCCGATCGAGCTCTTCGTTGAACCCGTGGATGGCACGGTTCATCGGTTCCAGCGGATCGCGCGGGTCGCCTTGACTGGCGCACCCCGTCACCGCAACGGCGCAGAGTAAGGAACAGAGTAGGGTGAGTGGGCGCATGTCCATGGTGTTGTCCCGGGAAAGGCCGATAACGGCGCGCCCGGCCGCCTGCTTGAGCGCGTGCTATGTTACGCCGCACGCGTGTCGCGATAAACCCTGTCGAGGCCGCGGTTGACCTCACATGCGGCACGCGCCGACAATGACCGGTCACAGCCGTCCGGAGGGCATCATGAGCAACGAAACCGAACTGAGCAAGGAGCAGCAGATCATGCGTGCCATGCGCAAGACGCTGACTTCCATCGTGCGTGACGCCGCGCCGAGGGACGGCATGCCCAGCCCGTTCACTGCCGAAACGGTCGAGAACATCCGCATGTGTCTGGGTCTGATCGCCGCGCGCGAAGCCGAGCTGGCCCAGGCGCTGGGCTTGACGCGCAACGAACGCCCGCATTACGCCGACGAGACGCCGGCGGCTCAGCCGCTGCACTTCGTCGCGCCATCGACCAAACTGAATTGATGGCGGAGGCCATCACCGGCCTGATCACCGATACCGAATCCGGCGTCGTCCGCACCGGACCGGTGGTGATCTACAGTCCCAAGGGACGCGCCCGCCGACGTTTCCCCGAGGGTTGTGTCACGGTGCTCGCCAGTGAAGCCGAGGCGTGCGCGGCCGCCCGGCCGGAGCAGGGTTACTTTGCCGCCATCGCCTCCGGTCCGTCGCGCTCCTCCGAGGGGTTTCGCCTCTACTACCTGGTGCGCTGGCTGGATTGAGCGCCGGGCGATCCGGCGCGCGGCGAATGCGTGCCCGGTGCTCTCGGACTCAAGCTTGCGGGAAAAATGCCGTCAACGCCCGTGTGGCATAATCCACCGCGCTCAAACTGACCTGTAGTGGGGGAATTCGCAATGAAGAGCTATCTGTTGCCCGCTGTCCTCGCGGGCCTGCTGGCGGGTTGCGCCAGCGGTCCGGTCTATCCGCCCGCGCCCGCCAAGGTGGCGGAGGCCGCCGACTGGCACTACCTGCTCGGGCCGGGTGATACGGTCAACGTGTTCGTCTGGGGCAACCCCGAGGTGTCCGGCAGCTTCCCCATCCGGCCCGACGGCAAGATGACCATGAATCTGGTCGAGGATCTGCAGGCCAGCGGCAAGACGCCGACACAGCTCGCGCGCGACATCGAGAAGATTCTGGCGCGCTACATCCAGGACCCCATCGTCACGGTCATCGTCGGTGGCGGCGTCGGTCCCTACAGCCAGCAGATCAGGGTACTGGGTCAGGCGGCCAAGCCGCAGGCGCTGAACTACCGCGAGCACATGTCGCTGGTCGACGTCATGATCGCGGTCGGCGGCATCACCGATTTCGCCGCCGGCAACCGCGCCAGTATCTTGCGCGTGATCGACGGCAAGCCGCAGCAGTTCGGTGTGCGCCTGGAGGATCTGATCAAGGACGGCGACATATCGGCCAACGTCGACATGCGCCCGGGCGACGTGCTGATCATTCCGGAAAGCTGGTTCTGATGTTCATGGGCGGGCGGCACCGTTCCGTCCGCATGGAGAAGCCGGAATGAACGAGTCGTTGGAACAGGTATTCGCCATCCTGCGCGCCGTCTGGCGCCGGCGTCTGATGGTCCTGCTGGTAGCGTGGGGTGTCGCGGCCGTGGGTTGGGCCTGGGTCTACAAGCTGGAGAACCAGTACCGCGCCAGCGCACGGGTCTATGTCGACACGCAGTCGCTGTTGCAGCCGCTGCTGTCCGGCCTGGCGGTGCAGCCCAACCTGGCGCAACAGGTGTCGATGATGACGCGCACGCTGGTCAGCCGTCCCAACATCGAGAAGGTCGCGCGCATGACCGACCTCGACCTGCGCGCGAAGACACCGCAGCAGCAGGAGGACTTGTACAACGAGTTGACTAAGCGCATCTCGTTGAGCGGTACCGACCGCGAGAACCTCTACACCATCGGTTTCGAGCATTCCAACCCGGATCTGGCACGTCGTGTGGTGCAGGCCTTGCTTACCATCTTCACCGAGAGCAGCCTGGGTACCGCGCGCCGCGACCTGTCGCAAAGCCAGAAATTCATCGACGACCAGCTCAAGGCCTACGAGGCCAAGCTGCACGAGAAGGAGCGCGAGCTGGAGGAGTTCAAGCGCCGCAACGTCGGCAACATGCCCGGCCAGGGCGGCGCGTTCTACACCCGTCTGAGCGAGACCGACCTGGCGATCGAGCAGACGCGCATGCAGATCGACGAACTCGACAACCGCAAGCGCCAGTTGCGCCAGCAATTGGAAGACCAGGAGGAGACGCTGACCGGACCGGCGCCGGTCACGGTCAACACCAGCGCAATCGACGCCCGCATCGCCGCGTTGCAGACTCAGTTGGACAACCTGCGCCTGCGTTACACCGACCGCCATCCGGAAATGCAGCGTGTCACGCAACTCATCGAGCGCCTGCAGGAACAGAAACGTCAGGAGGAGGATGCTGCACGTGCCCGGCCGCAGGAGACGCTCAAGGCGCAGAACCCGATCTATCAGCAGTTGTCCATCGCCATCGCCGAGGCCGACGCCAATCTCGCCTCGCTGCGCGCCCGTCTGGCCCAGTTGCAGTCCAGGCGTGCGGAGCTGTTCCAGTCCATCGACCGCATTCCGCAGCTCGAAGCCGAATATACGCAGATGATGCGTGACTACGATGTCTACAAGGCCAACTATGCGGAATTCCTGAAACGACGCGAGACCGCGGCGATTTCCGGCGATGTCGAGAGCAAGACCGACGTGGTCGATTTCCGCGTCATCGATCCGCCGCGCGTGCCCAAGGAGCCGGTATGGCCCAACCGGCCGCTGCTGGTGACCGCCGTGCCGTTGGGCGGCCTGGGCGCGGGTTTCGCTCTGGCGTTCCTGCTGACACAGTTGCGCCCGACCGTGGAGAGCCGTCGGCAGTTGCGCGAACTGACCGACTATCCGCTGCTCGGCATGGTCACGCGCATCGATACCGACCGTGAGCGGCGGCGGGCGCGCCGGCTCAACCTATTGTTCGCCGGCGCGGCGCTGGCGTTGCTCGGTGCCTATCTGGTGCAGTTGATCTATTACCTCGTATTTTCCCCGGCCGCGTAGGAAAGGACGAACGCCATGAGCATCATCGAACGCGCCGCGGGCAAGCTCGGCAAACCGGCGCAGACGCCGCCCCCGGCGCCCCAGGGGGTGACCGATCGCGAGGAAGGGCGCCTGATCGAAGCGGCCATCGAACGCGCTGAAGCGTCGTTCGAGCTTTCTGCGCGCACTCAGCGGCGCGCGCCCGCCCCAGCGACGATGGACGAAGATGGCCCGGCGACCATCGTCGGCAGCCAGCAGGGAGCGGTGGACCTGGATCGGCTGCGCCAAATGGGCGCGCTCACGCCTGATGCAGGGCGCAGCAAGCTGGCCGAGGAGTACCGGCTGATCAAGCGTCCGTTGCTGGTGAACGCATTTGGCCACGGCAACGCCGCGCCGATCGAGAACGGCAACCTGATCATGGTGACCAGCTCGCTGCCGGGCGAGGGCAAGTCTTTCACCGCCATCAATCTGGCGATCAGCATGGCGACCGAACTGGAAAATACGGTGCTGCTGATTGATGCCGACGTCGCCAAGTCGTCGATCATGCGCTATCTCGGCCTGCGTGCCGAGAAAGGCTTGCTGGACGTGCTGCGCGATCCGTCGCTGCAATTGCCCGACGTGCTGATCAAGACCGACATCGCCAAGCTCACCGTGTTGCCGGCGGGCCAGAGCTTCGCGCACGCCACCGAACTGCTGGCGAGTTCGGCGATGCGCAATTTCGTGCGCGACATCGCCACGCGCTATCACGACCGCATCATCATTTTCGATTGCCCGCCGCTGCTCGCCACCAGCGAGGCCTCCGTGCTCGCCACCTACATGGGGCAGATCGTGTTCGTGGTGGAAGCGGAGCGTACGCCGCAGGAAGCGATCCGCGATGCGCTCGCGCACATCGGGGATTGCGAACACGTCG
Source organism: uncultured Thiobacillus sp. (assembly GCA_964440155.1). Classification (GTDB taxonomy): domain Bacteria; phylum Pseudomonadota; class Gammaproteobacteria; order Burkholderiales; family Thiobacillaceae; genus PFJX01. The sequence goes on from CAYTRH010000004.1 coordinate 21,580, forward strand.
GACTGCTGCTCAACAAGGCGCCGGCACGTTCGATCGGCGGCGACTATTACGGCTATGGCTATGGCTATGGCTACGGTGGGTATGGCGGGTATGGCGAGCAGAAGAAACCGCAGTAGCCGAGCCCTGCTGCTGCTGGGACTGGCCTGTCCTCTGGCGTCGGTGGCCGGGGATTGGCGCTTTTCCCCCGGGCTGACGCTGTCACAGCGCTATTCCGACAACGTCAATCTGGACGTCAAGGGGGCGGAACGCAGCGAATGGATCACCGAGCTGACGCCCGGCTTCACGCTCGCGCGCCAGGGCGGACGCCTGAAGGCGAATTTGGATTACGGCCTGCAGGGCCTCTACTACGCCGATGAGCAGGCGGGCAAGCAGGCGCGTCATCGGCTCAACGGGCGCCTGATCGCGGAACTGGTCGAAGACCGCTTCTTCGTCGATGCCAGTGCGCGGGTGTCGAACGAGGTCAACGCGCTCAGCGGCGGCATCGGTGTCGGTGACGCCGTTGGTATCGGCAACACCAGCCGGGTTGCCTCCTACTCGCTGTCGCCTTACCTCAAGCACCGTTTCGGTTCAGTCGCTTCGCTCGAAGCACGGCTGACGTTGGACGGGGTCTTGACCCAGGATGCCGCGGTCAGCAATGCCAACAGCACTCGCTACCAGCTCCGGGCGACCAGCGGTACGGCGCAATGGCCGCTATCCTGGTCGCTGGACGTCAATCACACCGACACCGACAACGACGCTACCGCCAACAGTTCGGATACCCGCTTCACCGCCAGTGCGCGTTACGCTCTGAGCCCGCGTTATGGCTTGGTCGCACAGGCCGGCAAGGAGGAGCATGATTTCTCCGGGGTGGGGCCGAACACGGCCGAGCACACTTATTACGGCCTGGGCGCCTACTATCAGCCGGGCCGCCGCTTCGCGGTCGACGTCCTGTTCAACTATTCCGAGGCGGGCAATTTCGTCAGTGCCAAGACGATGCTGCGTCCGACCCTGCGCACCACCCTGAATGCCTCGACCACCCGCCGTGCCTATGGGCGCAGCAACAGTCTGAACCTGGCGCATCGCACGCGGCACAGTAACTGGAGCCTGCGTTATCAGGATGATCTGACCACTTCGCAGCGCCAGTATCTGACCCTGACCGGCTTCTATCTGTGCCAGGGTGCGGACGGCACCGTAACGCTGCAGCAGCACCCGGTCGGCTTGCAGCCGGCCGATTGCGTGCTGGTCGGCGGCACGGGAACCCTGGTACAGGGCAACGACACCTATGTGTCCAAGAGCCTGGTCGGCGCCGTCAGCTATTCCCTGCGCCGTAATACCTGGACGCTGAGCCTTTACGACAACCGGCGGGAATTCCAGCTCGGCGGCAATGATGAAACCACGCGAGGCGTACAGGCATCGTGGAGCCTGCGCCCGGCGCCGCGCACCAATCTGGTGTTGTCGGGCGGATTTTCGCGTCACGAGTACGGCAGCGGCGGCGCGCAGCGGGAGGACGATCTGTGGAACGTGACGCTGACCGCCACCCGCCAGTTCCAGCCCAAGGTGAGCGGCAGTGTCGAGCTGCGCCGGCAGGAGCGCGAATCCAAAGCGGCGGGGGCTGATTACGCCGAGAACTCCATCGCTGCGCGTGTCAACATGAGCTTCTGACGATGTACGAAAACTACTACCAACTGCGCGACAAGCCGTTCCAGCTCAATCCCGACCCGCGCTTCTTTTTCGCCAGCAAAGGGCACAAGCGTGCCTTCGCCTATCTCGAGTACGGCTTGTCGCTGGGCGAGGGCTTCATCGTCATCACCGGTGACGTCGGCGCCGGCAAGACCCTGCTGGTCAAGAGCCTGCTGAAGAAGCTGGAGAACGGCAGCTATCTGATCGGTCAACTGGTGAGCACGCAGCTCGACGCCGACGACACGCTGCGCAGCGTCGCCGCCTCGTTCGGACTGCAGGCCGAGGGCTTGACCAAGTCCGCGCTGCTCAAGAGCCTGGAGGACTACCTGCGTCTGGCCGTGCGTCAGAACCGGCGACCGCTGCTGATCGTCGACGAGGCGCAGAACCTGGACCCGCGCGCGGTCGAGGAACTGCGCATGCTGTCCAACTTCCATGAGGGCGACAAGCCGCTGTTGCAAAGCTTCTTGCTCGGCCAGCCGGAGTTCCGCGACACCTTGCAGAGTCCGGAAATGCTGCAACTGCGGCAACGCGTCATCGCCTCTTACCATCTCGGCCCGCTGGACCGCGCGGAGACCATCCAGTACATCCTGCATCGCCTCAACACCGCGGGCTGGCAGGGCAATCCCAGCTTCTCCGAGGATGCCTTCGACCTCATCCATCAGTTTTCCGGGGGCGTGCCGCGCCGCATCAACACCCTGTGCGACCGCCTGTTGCTGTTCGGTTTCCTGGAAGAGCGCACTCAGCTCGATTCCGCGGCCGTGCAGGAAGTGATCAGCGACATGCGTCAGGAGGTGCATCATCAGGCGCCAACCGGCATGTCGGCTGTGCAGCCGCTGGCGTCCGCGCGTGTGGCACCTGCTGCCGTATCCGGCGCGATGCTGGCCGTTCCCGAGGAAATCGATCTGCGCTTGGCCGCCATCGAGCGCTCGATGAACCGCCTGATCCCGCTGGTGCGCAAGGTGCTGTACACCGTGACTGCCGGTCGGGAGGCGGAATGAGCGCGATACCGCGCGTCCCGTGTTGCGCCCGTGGGGCCGCTCATGCCTGAGCCGCTGCCGGCCAGCGTGATGAGCGTCGACGTGGAGGATTATTTCCAGGTCGGCGCTTTCGAGCACACCATCGCGCCTGCCGACTGGTCCAAGTGGCCATGTCGGGTCGAAGCCAACATCGAGCGCATACTCGCGCTGTTCGAGCGGCATCGGGTCAAGGCCACGTTCTTCACGCTGGGCTGGATCGCCGAGCGCCACCCCGGCGTGGTGCGCGCCATCGCCGCCGCCGGCCACGAGTTGGCCAGCCACGGTTACGGTCACCAGCGCGCCAACGTGTTGAGCCGCGCCGAGTTCCATGCCGATGTCGCGCGCGCCAAAGGCGTGCTGGAAGACCTCGCCGGCGTGGCCGTCGCGGGTTACCGGGCGCCGAGTTTCTCCATCGGTCGGGACAATCTGTGGGCGCTCGACGTGCTGGCCGAGACCGGGCACCGCTACAGCTCCAGCATCTACCCCATCGCCCACGACCATTACGGCATGCCGGAGGCGCCGCGACACCCGTACCGTCCCAGCGCCTGTCCGCAACTGCTGGAGATGCCACCCACCACGGTGCGCTGGCGCGGACGCAATCTGCCGGCGGCGGGCGGCGGCTATTTCCGCCTGTTGCCCTACGCTGCGTCGCGCTGGCTGTTGGCGCGTTTCCTGCGTGAGGAGGGCCGGCCGGCGATGTTCTATTTCCATCCGTGGGAGATCGACCCGGCGCAGCCGCGCGTGCCCGGCGCGCCGATGAAGAGCCGGCTACGCCACTACGTCAATCTGCAACAAATGGAAGCCAAGCTGGACAGATTGTGCGCGGATTTCCGCTGGGACCGCGCCGACCGGATACACGCCACGCTACTGGATTCATGACCGTCTCCGTTCGCCACGCCGCCGCGGCCGATGCCGCCGCCTGGGACGCCTACGTGTTCGGCGCCGCCGGCGGCACCTTCTTCCATCGTTACGGCTGGCGGCGGGTGATCGAGCAGGCCATGCGCCAGCCCTGCCACTATCTGCTGGCCGAGCGCGCTGGACGTCTGGTCGGCGTGCTGCCGCTGGGCGAGATACGCAGCCGTCTGTTCGGTCACACCCTGATCTCCATGCCGTTCAGCGTCTACGGCGGCATCGTCGCCGACGACGACGCGGCGCGCGACGCGCTCGACCGCGCCGCGCAGGCACTGGCGAACGAATTGGGCGTCGGCCACCTGGAGTACCGCGACCGTGACCGGCGCGCGCATGCCGACTGGCCCGGCACGGATCTGTACGCCACCTTTCGCAAGCCGCTCCTGCCTGAAGTGGAAGCCAACATGCAGGCCATACCGCGCAAGCAGCGCGCCATGGTGCGCAAGGGCATCAAGGCGGGCCTGAAGAGCGAGGTCGACCGCGATCTCGATCGGTTCTACCCGGCTTTCTGCCAGAGCTGGCATCGCCTGGGCACGCCGGTCTTTCCGCGTCGCTATTTCGAACTGGTGCTGGAAGCTTTCGGCGACGACGTCGACATCGTCACAGCCAGCCTCGACGGGCAACTGGTGTGTTGCGTGATGAATTTCTATTTCCGCGACGAGGTCTGGCCGTATTTCGCCGGCATCACACCGGCCGCGCGCGAAGTGGCGGGCAGTGACTTCATGTACTGGGAGGTCATGCGCAGGGCGGTGGAGCGTGGCTACCGCCTGTTCGACTTCGGCCGCAGCAAGGTCGGCACCGGCTCATACGACTTCAAGCGCAACTGGGGCTTCGAGCCGCAACCGCTGCATTATGGCTACCATCTGGTGCGCGCCCGGGCGGTGCCCGAGCACAACCCCAGCAATCCCAAGTACCGCCTGTTCATCCAGGCTTGGCAGCGCATGCCGCTGGCGTTGGCCAACGCCCTGGGGCCGCACCTGATCCGCCAGTTGGGGTGAGGGTGCCGGCCGCCTGCACGCACGATCCCGATCGGGGCGGTGACCGCCCCGGTCTGCTGTTCCTCGCCCATCGTATTCCCTACCCGCCGGACAAGGGTGACAAGATCCGTGCCTGGCACCTGTTGCGCCACCTCGCCCGGCGCTATCGCGTGCATCTCGGCGCCTTCGTCGACGACCCGGCCGACTGGCGTCATGCGGATACGCTGGCGTCGGTGTGCGCGACCACACACCTGGTCGACCTGCGTCCGCGGCGCGCCCGTCTGCGCGCGCTCGGCGGTTTGTGGCGTGGCGAGGCGTTGACCCTGCCCTACTATCGTCATGCCGGCTTGCAGGCGTGGGTGGACCGGTGCCTGGCCGACGGCACGCGGCGCGTGCTGGCCTATTCCTCGGCCATGGCCCGCTTCGTCATGCATGCGCGCGGCGCGCGCCGGGTGATGGACTTCGTCGACATCGATTCCGACAAATGGCGCCAGTATGCGCCGACCAAACGCTGGCCCATGACCTGGCTGTACCGGCGCGAAGGGGAAAAACTGCTCGCCTGGGAACGCGCGGTGGCGGTCGAATTCGATGCCAGCCTGTTCGTCTCGGCGGCGGAAGCGGACGATTTCCGCCGCCTGGCGCCCGAGAGCGCGCACAAGGTCGGCTATTTCCACAACGGTGTCGATGCCGACTATTTCTCGCCGGCGCACGCACTCGCCAATCCCTATGGCGCCGGTGAAGAGGTGGTGGCGTTCACCGGCATGATGGACTACTGGCCCAATGTCGATGCCGTGACCTGGTTCGCCGAACAGGTGCTGCCGCGTCTGCGCCGGCAACGCCCGGCGCTGCGCTTCGCCATCGTCGGCGCTCGCCCCACTGCCGAGGTGCTGGCGTTGGCGCGACGCGACGGCGTGCTGGTCACCGGCCGGGTCGAAGACGTGCGCCCTTACCTGGCGCATGCGCGCGTGGTGGTGGCGCCGTTGCGCATCGCGCGCGGCATCCAGAACAAGGTGCTGGAGGGCATGGCCATGGCGCGTCCCGTGGTGGCCACGGCGCAGGCGTTGGAAGGCATCGGCGCGCGCGTGGGTGAAGAGGTGCTGCTGGCCGATAGCGCCGACCAGTTCGCCGTTGCGGTACTGAGCGCGGCCGATCGCGACGATCTGGGCCCGGCCGCGCGCGCGCGCGTGCTGTGCGACTTCGCCTGGGATGACAATCTGGCGCGCGTCGACACCTTGCTCGAGGGGGCGTCCCCATGATGAACCGTTCCACCTGGTATCCGGCCGTGTTGGTGCTCGCCCTGGTATGGGCAGCGAGTGCCGCACTGCTGCATCCGACGCTGCTGTCCATGGTGCAGATCTGGGAGCGTTCGGAAACCTTCGCGCATGGTTACGTCATCGTGCCGATCGCGCTGTGGCTGGTGTGGCGCATGCGTCACCGTCTGGCCGCCGTGCCGACCGCACCCGATTGGCGCGCCTCGGCCGCGATCGCCGTGTTGCTGCTGGGCTGGCTGGCGGCGCGCGTGGGCGGGGTGTTGGTGGCGGAGCAATATGCCCTGGTGGGTATCTGGATCGCCTCGGTCTGGCTGCTGTTCGGTCTGGCCATGCTGCGCGCCGCCGCCTTTCCGCTGGGTTTCCTGCTACTGATGGTGCCCAACGGCGAGGCGCTGATCCCGCCGCTGATCAACTTCACTGCCGATTTCACCGTCGCCGCGGTCAAGCTGATCGGCATACCGGTGTATCGCGAAGGCACATTCTTTTCCCTGCCCACCGGTGACTGGAGTGTGGTGGAGGCCTGTTCCGGACTGCGTTACCTGATCGCCTCGTTCACGCTGGGGCTGCTGTATGCCTACCTGACCTATCGCAGTCCGTGGAAGCGTATCGCCTTCACCATTGCCGCCGTGGTGGTGCCGATTCTGGCCAACGGGGTACGCGCCACCATGATCGTGCTGATCGCGCACTACTCCGACATGAAGCTGGCACTGGGCGTCGACCATTTCATTTACGGCTGGGTCTGGTTCGGCATCGTCATGCTGCTGATGTTCTGGGTCGGGCTGCTGTGGCGCGAGGATCATGACGAACCGGCGCCTCCACCGCCCGCGCCGCCGCCCCGCGCGCATTGGCGGCCGGTGGCCGCGGTGTTGGCATTGCTGGCGTTGCCGGCCGCCTACGCACTGCACCTGTCGGACAAGACCGTGCATGCGCCCGGTCTGGCGCTGCCGGAACCCGCGGTGGGCTGGACCCGTGTCGTGGAGGCGCCCACCAGTTGGCAGCCGCATTGGCGGGGTATGGACCAGATGCTGGTCGGCTACTACCGCGCGGACTCCGGCGACAGCGTCAGCCTGCACGTCGCTTGGTATGGTGCCCAGCGCCACGACGCCGAGCTGATCAACAGCCAGAACTACATGGTGCCGGAGCGGCATCCGGTGTGGCGTGACCTCGGCCGCACGGTGACCCGCCGCGAGGTGGCCGGGCATTCGTTGCCGTTGGCTGCCTCCTTGCTCGACTCGCCGGCGCAGATGCAGCGCCTGCTGGTCTGGCAATGGCACCGCATCCAGGGCCGCGATGGCATCAGTCCCTATCGCGCCAAACTGGAACTGGCCTGGTCGGCGCTGCTGGGACGGGGCGACGAGGCCGCCGCGGTGATCGTCGCCGCACCCTACGCCCGGGATCAGGCCGAAGCCGAGGCGACGCTGCGTGCCTTCCTGGACGCGCACAAGCCGGCGCTGGATGCCGCGCTGGACCGCGCCAACGAGCCCTGAGCCCGCCGAGCATGAACGCCGAGCCGCCCCTGGTCGCGCACGTGGTGCACCATTTCGGCACCGGCGGCATGGAGAACGGCATGGTCAACCTGTTCAATCGCATGCCGGAGCGCGCCTACCGCCATGTGGTGATCTGCCTCGCCGGTCATGGCGAGTTCCGCCGCCGTATCCACCGCCGCGACATCGAGTTCCTCGACCTGGAGCGGCGGCCGGGCCATGACGTGCGCTGGCACGCGCGCCTGTATCGCCTGCTGCGCCGGCTGCGTCCGGACATCCTGCACACGCGCAACCTGAGCACGCTGGAAGCCCAGTTCGTCGGTGCGCTCGCCGGGGTGCGCCGGCGCGTGCATGGCGAGCACGGCCGCGACGTGTTCGACCTGGACGGACGCAATCGTCGCTATAACCTGTTGCGCAAGGCCGCGCGCCCGCTGGTGCACCGCTACGTCGCGGTCAGCCGCGACCTGGCCGAGTGGCTGGGCGGCACCGTCGGCGCCCGCGCCGAGCGCGTGCGCCAGATCTACAACGGCGTCGACGGCACACGTTTCCACCCGCGCGGGGCGCAGCGTCCCGACCTGGGCCGGCCCGACTTCTTCGCCGGCGCCACCTGCGTCATCGGCAGTGTCGGGCGCATGGCCGAGGTCAAGGATTACCCCGGCCTGGTGCAAGCCTTCATCCGTCTCAACCAGACCCACCCCAGGGCCGAGGGCCTGCGCCTGATCCTGGTCGGCGACGGTCCGACCCGGCAGCGCTGCCAGGCCATGCTCGATGCCGCCGGTCTGGCGGCACGCGCGTGGCTGCCGGGCGACCGGCACGACACCGCGGAATGGCTGCGCGCGTTCGACCTGTTCGTGCTCAATTCGCTGGGCGAGGGCATCTCCAACACCATCCTGGAGGCCATGGCCAGCGCGCTACCGGTGATCGCCACTCGGGTCGGCGGCAACCCGGAGCTGGTGCGGCCGGGCGAGAACGGCACACTGCTGGCGCCGCGCGACCCGGATACCCTGGCGGCCACGTTGGCCGCCTATGTCGACGATGGCGCGCGCCGGCAACGCGAGGGCGCGGCCGGGCGTGCACGCGTCGAGGCGGATTTCGACTGGGACCGCGCCACCGCCGCCTACCAGGGCGTGTACGATGAATTGATGAATCATCCGTGACCGGGGAAGAACCATAACCATGTGCGGCATCACCGGTGTTTTCGACCTGCGCGAACGGCGCCCCATCGAGCGCGAGGTGTTGGCGCGCATCAACGACATGCAGTCCCATCGCGGTCCGGACGAGGCCGGTTTGCACTTGGAGCCGGGCCTGGGCTTGGGGCACCGCCGCCTGTCCATCATCGACATCGCCGCCGGCCAGCAGCCGCTGTGCAACGAGGACGAGAGCGTCTGGGTGGTGTTCAACGGTGAAATCTACAACTTCGTCGATCTGATCCCCGAACTCAGCGCGCTCGGCCACACCTTCCGCACCCGCTCGGACACCGAGACCATCGTGCATGCCTGGGAGCAGTGGGGCGAGGACTGCGTGCACCACTTCCGCGGCATGTTCGCGTTCGCGCTGTGGGACCGCAAGCGCGAGACGCTGTTCATGGCGCGCGATCGCCTGGGCGTCAAGCCGCTGCATTACGCGGTCACCGACGACGGCTTTCTGGTGTTCGGCTCCGAACTGAAGACGCTGACCGCCTGGCCGGGTTTTCGCCGCACCATCGCCGAGCCGGCGGTGGAGGAATATTTCGCCTACGGCTACGTGCCGGAGCCGCGCACCATCTATGCCGGCGCGCTGAAGATGCCGCCCGGTCACCGGCTGCTGATCGAGCGCGGCAAACCGGTCGGCCAGCCACGCGAATACTGGGACGTGCCGTTCCAGCCGCTGGCGCCGATGACGCTGGAGGCGGCCGAGGACGAACTGATCGCGCGCCTGCGCGAGGCGGTGAAGATCCGCATGGTGGCCGAGGTGCCGCTCGGCGCCTTCCTGTCCGGCGGCGTCGATTCCTCCGCCGTGGTGGCGATGATGGCGAACTTGAGCGATCAGCCGGTCAAGACCTGCTCGATCGCGTTCGACGATCCGCGCTATGACGAATCCGATTACGCGCGCGCGGTGGCCGAGCGCTACCGCACCGACCACCACGTCAACACCGTGGCGGCCGAGGATTTCAGCCTGGTCGACCAGCTCGCCCACCTCTACGACGAGCCCTACGCCGACTCCTCGGCCATGCCCACCTACCGCGTCTGCCAACTGGCGCGACGCGACGTCACCGTGGCCTTGTCGGGCGACGGCGGCGACGAGAACTTCGCCGGTTACCGGCGCTATCGCTGGCACGGCTACGAGGAAAGCATGCGCCGCCTGCTGCCCTACCGGCTGCGCAAGCCGCTGTTCGGTCTGCTCGGCCGCATCTACCCCAAGGCCGACTGGGCGCCGCGCGTGCTGCGCGCCAAGACCACCTTCCAGGCCATGGCGCGCGACACCGTGGAGGGCTATTTCCATGGCGTGTCGGTGATGGGCGACGACCTGCGCGCGCGCGTGTTCAGTCCCACCTTTCGCCGCCACCTGCACGGCTACCGCGCGGTGGAGGTGATGCGCCGGCACCATGCGCGCAATCCTGCGCGCGACACCATCGCGCAGGTGCAGTACCTGGACATGAAGACCTATCTGGTCGGCGACATCCTGACCAAGGTGGACCGCGCCAGCATGGCGCACGCGCTGGAGGTGCGCGTACCCTTCCTCGACCACCGGCTGATGGAATGGGTCTCCGGCCTGCCCACCGATTTCAAGCTGCGCGGCGGCGAAGGCAAGTTTCTGCTGAAACGCGCGCTGGAGCCCTATCTGCCGCACGACATCATGTACCGCCGCAAGATGGGTTTTTCCATCCCGCTGGCCGAGTGGTTCCGCGGTCCGCTACGCCAGCGGCTGGCCACGGCGCTGGGATCGCAGCGCATGGCCGATACCGGCCTGTTCGACATGGCCTTCCTGGCGCGCATGGTCGACGAACACGCGCGCGGCATCCGCGATTACAGCGCCTCGCTGTGGGCCCTGCTGATGTTCGAAGCCTTTCTGCGCAACCACGACAAGTAAGCCGCCCGCGCCATGAGCCTGCGCATCCTGCACGTCTTCGACCACTCACTGCCGCTGCACTCCGGCTATACCTTTCGCAGCGCCAACATCCTGCGCGCGCAGCATCGTCTGGGCTGGCAGACCTGGCATCTGACCAGCCCCAAGCAGCGCGACTGCGCGCTGGACGAAGAGGATGCCGACGGCCTGCACTTCTACCGCACCCGGCCGCCGCGCGGTCTGCTCGCCCGCCTGCCGGTGCTGAACCAGTGGGCGGTGATGCAGGCGACCGAACGGCGTCTGCACGAACTGGCGCGGCGCATCCGGCCCGACCTGCTGCACGCGCATTCACCGGTGCTCAACGCCTGGCCGGCGATCCGGGTCGGCGCGCGTCTGGGCCTGCCGGTGGTGTATGAGATCCGCGCGTTCTGGGAGGACGCGGCGGTGGACCACGGCACCCAATCCGAGGGCGGTCCGCGTTACCGGCTCACGCGCGCGCTGGAGACGCGTGCGGTGCGGCGTGCCGATCAGGTCATCACCATCTGCGAGGGTTTGCGCGGCGACCTGATCGCGCGCGGTATTGCCGGTGACAAGATCAGCGTGGTGCCGAACGCGGTGGACATCGAGCATTTCAGCATCGGCCAGGGCGCGGATCAGGCGCTCAAGGCCAGTCTGGGATTGGCCGGCTGCCGCGTGATCGGCTTCCTCGGCTCGTTCTATGCCTATGAGGGCCTGGACCTGTTGATCGACGCGCTGCCGCGCATGCTGGCGCAGGCGCCGGACATCCGGCTGCTGCTGGTCGGCGGCGGGCCGCAGGAGGCGGCGTTGCATGCGCGCGCCGCCGCGCTGGGCGTGGCCGAGCAGGTGAAGTTCGTCGGCCGCGTGCCGCATGCCGAGGTCGGGCGCTACTACAGCGTGGTCGACCTGCTCGCCTATCCGCGCCACCGCATGCGCCTGACCGACCTGGTGACGCCGCTGAAACCGCTGGAGGCGATGGCGCAGGGCCATCTGCTGATCGCCTCCGACGTCGGCGGTCACAGGGAACTGATCGAGGATGGCGTCACCGGCACGCTGTTCCGTGCCGGCGACGTCGACGACCTCGCCGCCAAGGCCGTGGCCACGCTGGCACGCGCCGACGGTGGCGCGGCGCTGCGCGCTGCCGGCCGCGCCTTCGTCGAGCGCGAGCGCAACTGGACGCGCAGCATCGAGCGGCACAAGGCCATCTACGGCCGCGCCCTGGGCAGGACGCTGGCATGAGCGACACACCACGCCTGGTGGTGTTCTCCAGCCTGTTTCCCCATGCCGCGCAACCACAGGCCGGGGTGTTCATCCGCGAGCGCATGTTCCGCGTCGCCCGCCAACTGCCGCTGGTGGTGGTGTCGCCGCGGCCGTGGTTTCCCGGCCAGGGGTTGATCCGCCGGCTGCGTCCCGGCTACCGCCCGCAATGCGCGCGCCACGAACGCCAGGGCGACATCGACGTCTGGTTCCCGCGTTTCTTCTCGCCGCCCGGCATGCTGCGCCGCTACGACAGCCTGTTCATGGCGTTGGGCAGTTATGCGACGCTGCGGCGGCTGAAGCGCGCCGGCTACAACGTCATCGACGCCCACTTCGCCTATCCCGACGGCCATGCCGCCGTGCGCCTGGGACGCTGGCTGGGCCTGCCGGTGGCGGTCACGCTGCGCGGCTCGGAAGTACCGCAGAGCCGCCGTCCGGCACTGGCCCGACGGCTGGCCGAGGTGTGTCGGCGCGCCGACGCGGTGATCACGGTGTCGGACTCGCTGCGCCGCCTGGCGCTCGGTCTGGGGCTCGATCCGGCGCGTGCGCGCGTGGTCGGCAACGGTGTCGACAGCGACCGTTTCCAGCCGGTCGAACGCGCTCAGGCTCGCGCCCGCTTCGGCCTGCCGGCCGAGGCGCGGGTGCTGATCACGGTCGGCGGGCTGGTCGAGCGCAAGGGCTTTCACCGTGTCATCGCCTGTATGCCGGAACTGCTGCGCGACCAGCCGGATCTGCATTACCTGGTGGTCGGCGGCGCCAGCCCCGAGGGCGACATGAGCGCGCAGTTGCGCGCGCAGACGCGCGCGCTGGGGCTAGACACGCGCGTGCATTTTCTCGGCCCCATGGCGCCGGACGAGTTGAAATGGCCGCTGTCAGCCGCCGACGTGTTCGTGCTGTCCACGCGCAACGAAGGCTGGGCCAACGTCATCCTCGAGGCCATGGCCTGCGGCCTGCCGGTGGTGGCCAGCGACGTCGGCGGCAACCGCGAGGTGGTGTGCGATGCGCGCTACGGCGAGATCGTGCCGTTCGACGACGCGCGCGCGCTCACCGACGCGCTGGCACGCGCGCTGGCGCGCGATTGGGATCGCGACGCCATCATCGGCTACGCACGCGCCAACGACTGGAGCGGGCGCGTGGCCGAACTGATCGCCATGTTCCGCCGGCTGCGCGCCGGCCTGCCGCCGTGGAGCGCGCCATGAGCCTGTACACCCGCCTGGTTTCCGGCCTGCTGTTTCCGCTGCAGGAAAAGCTCAAAGGCCACGACACCGTGCGCGTGCGCCGCGCCATGGAACAGAGTCAGTACTGGCCGCGCGCGCGCCTGGAACGACTGCGCGTCGAACGGCTGCGCGCGCTGCTGCGCCACGCCGGCGCGCACGTGCCGTATTACCGTGACCTGTTCGCGCGCATCGGTTTCGATGCCGGCGGCGACATTGGCCTCGCCGACCTCGCGCGCCTGCCCTTGCTCGACAAGGCCACCATCCGCGCGCACACCGATGCCCTCAAGTCGGCGCAGGCGCGCGGCCTCGCGCGCTTCAATACCGGCGGCTCCAGCGGCGAGCCGCTGATCTTCTACATCGGCAAGGAACGGGTGAGCCACGATGTCGCGGCGAAATGGCGTGCCACGCGCTGGTGGGGCGTGGACATCGGCGACCCGGAGATCGTGCTGTGGGGCTCGCCGATCGAACTGGGCGCACAGGACCGCATGCGCCAGTGGCGCGACCGTGTCATGCGCACTGTGCTGCTGCCGGCGTTCGAGATGTCGCCGGCCAAGGTGGATGGCTTCATCGCGCACATGCGTGCGCGTCGCCCGCGCATGCTGTTCGGCTACCCGTCGGCGTTCGCGCACATCGCCACGCACGCGCGCGAACGCGGCATTCCGCTGGACGATCTGGGCATCCGCGTCGCCTTCGTCACCTCGGAACGCCTGTATCCGCATCAGCGCGAACTGATCGAGCAGGTGTTCGGCTGCCCGGTGGCCAACGGCTACGGCGGCCGCGACGCCGGCTTCATCGCGCACCAGTGCCCGGCCGGCGGCATGCATTTGACCCACGAGGACATCATCGTCGAGATCATCGACGGCCAGGGCAGGCCGCTGCCCGCCGGCGAGCGCGGCGAGATCGTCGTCACCCATCTGGCCACGCGCGACTATCCGTTCATCCGCTACCGCACCGGCGACATCGGCGTGCTCGACGACGGTATCTGCGCCTGCGGCCGCACGCTGCCGCTACTGCGTGAGATCGAGGGGCGCAGCACGGACTTCCTGGTGGCGCGCGACGGTACCGTGATGCACGGCCTGGCGCTGATCTACATCGTGCGCGACCTGCCCGGCGTGCGCCAGTTCAAGATCGTGCAGGAGAGCCTGGATCTGACCCGCATCCTGCTGGTCACCGACGCCGAATTCGACGCCGCCTGCACCGCCGACATCGAGGCCGGCGCCAAGGCACGCCTGGGTGCGGATGTGACCGTGCGGGTCGAGCGTGTGGCGGAGATACCGCCGGAGCGCTCCGGCAAGTACCGCTATGTGGTCAGCAAGGTGGCCGGCTAGCCACCGGCAGTACGGCTGCCGGCCGGTCAGCGGTCAAGGTCGGGCGAGCGCAGCCCGCCCAGACGGAAGAAAGTCACCAGATCCTTGAAATCCGTGCGGTGATAGGCCGGCATCGCATCCCGCACCGCACGCAGGCGCGCTCGCGTTTCGTCGGTCAGCGTCACCCGCGGCGCGCTCTTGACGGTCACCATATAGGGCACGCCAAAGGTGCTGCGCAGCGTGCCGAAATCATGCAGATGCTGCCGCCAACCCTCGCGCCAGGTGGACAATTCAAATGCTGCGCGCAGCGAGTTCAGGTAATCGACCGTGAACAGCGCCGGCTGTCGGTCCTCGTACTGATAGGCGAAATAGCGGATGGCAGCTTCGGTCTTGAGGTGGCCGAAATCGACCAGATAGAGACCGCCCCCGGGTTTCAACACCCTGCGGATTTCCGCGAAGCAGCGCAGCAGGGCGGATTCATCGGGCAGGTGGTGCAGTACCACGGTGGACATCACGGCGTCGACACTGGCATCGGCGAACATATCGAGTTTGGTGATGTCGCCGCGCCGCGTGGTGACATTGGCGATGTGGCGTTGTGCCAGATTGCGTGCTGCCATGGCCAGCATCTCGTCGGACAGATCGACGCCGACGAAATCGACCTGCGGATTGAGGCGGGCCACCAGGCCCAGTTGGTTGGCGGGGCCACAGCCCAGATCGAGTACCGTGTCACCCGGCCGCACCACCTCGCTGACATGCATGGCGTGAAACAGGTAGACCGGCGCCATGACGCCGTCCTCCCGCCCCGCCTCGTGGAATGACGCCACCTGCGCGGCGTCTTCCATGATCAGGTCCGGTTCCGGTATGCGGAACGCCGTTTTGGGCGCGAAGGTCTCGCGCAGGAGTTGCTTGATGACGGGCAGGCTGGGCATGCGCGCGACCTCAGCGGTGGATGGCATTGCACGCCAAATTAGCCCAAGCGAGCGCCGGTGTCCATGGCTGCTGCGGCAACGGTCGAGCCAATAAATAAGGGAGGGGGCGAACCCCCTCCCCTTGCCAAGGCATTACACATTGCCCCGCAGTGCGCGGGGCAGCTGGCAGCCTCAGGCCTGACGACGCAGGCGGCGGGCGAGACCCAGACCCACCAGACCCAGGCCCAGCAGACCCAGCATGCCCGGCTCGGACACGCGCTGTGCATCGACGTTGGTCTGGATGCGTGCGGACAGTTGGTACAGATCGGTGTTGTTCAGCGCGACGGTGGTGCCGCTGAAGGACTTGTTGCACACCGAACCGTCGAACAGCGTCGGGATGTTGACACCGTCGAAGCAGGTGTTGCGCACGACCTGGGCATTGACCGGCAGCGGCGCGTTCAGGCTCAGCGTCTTGGTGCCGTCACCGAACAGGTCCGGCGCATAGCTCCACACGGTGATGCCGCCGGCACTCAGGTTGGTGACGCTGAAATCCATCTGGTAGCTGGCCGTGGCGAACGCCGGGAAACGCTCGTCCGGGAAGGCGCTCACCGCAACCTGCAGGAAGGCGTCGACGTCGAACGAGAAGGTCACGCCGCCGGCTTGGTTCAGCTTGAAGACGAAGCTGGCATTCAGGTTGTTGTTGGAGTCGGCAGATGCAGATACGGTACCCACGTCCAGTCCGGCGTACGAACCGTTGGCCACGTTCGCGCCCAAGCCGCCAAAGCCGACCAGGCCGCTGATCGGCGTGCCGGTCTCCAATTGGTCGGCGGCGACATAGTTACCGGTGACCGGCGGCGCGAACAGCTTCGGGAAGCTGTTGTCCGGCAGGATGGGGTTGCAGGCAGCACCGAGGCACAACGGCGCGAAGTCGATGTTGGAGATCGCGCTGAAACCGGCGTTGCCGACGTTGCCAAAGCCGGTCAGGTCGATGGCGTAGTCAGCCGAGGTGGTGAACGTCAGGAAGTCGAAGTCAGCAACATCCATAGTGGTACCGCCAGCCTTCGAGATCACGAAGTTGGACATGTTGACCATGGAGCTGGCCATCACATAGGCATGCGCGGGCTGCGCAGCCAGCAGGGCCAGGGAAGCGCTCGCAGCCAGCGCCAGGGCGGTTTTCTTCATCTGAGACATGTTGTTTCTCCTGTCGAGGGGTGGTGTTTACAGTGCCATGCTCCCATGCCCTGGTTTGACACTTCCGAGCAAAGCAGCGTGACGAACATGAAGCAAGGCGCGTGCCATATTCGGTTCATAGCCGTTTGTCCAAGTAAAAACAAAGGGTTGTCGCAGATCCGTGGGGGTGTGGACAGGCCACTCGACGTCCCCGTGTAAAAAATACCGACAGCCTCGCGCGGTTCGGGCTTCACCCGTGCTGGGGTGGTTAGCCCACGCGCGCGTCGTTCCACGCGGTGGTTGGGGTGTCGGTCCACATCAGGCGTGCCACCGGCAGCCGCGTGGATCGCGCGCGCGGCACCGGCCCGGCGCCCAGGCGCCCCATGAAGAAAACCTGGTCGCGGGGCGCGGTGCGAAGCAGTTCGCCCATGGTGTCGTCCAGGTGCGCCACGGCGGCGCGTGCCGCCGCCACTTGTGTGAATGCGCGGCCGGCGCGGTGATAACGACAGAAGATCACCGGCGTCATCTCGGGTTGCATGAACAGTCCCTGGGTCGTGGCGACGAGCCAGAAGCGCTGCATGGCGCGGCCGGCGGCGATGAAGTCATCCACTGTGGACGGCGCTTTCGGCGCACACAACGCCACGTGCGCGGCGCACAGCAAGCCCGGCAGCAGGTCGAGTTGTAGCCGTGGCGCCAGGGTGCCCATCAGCCAGGTGTTGAAAAACTCGACACGGCTCCAACGGGCCATGACCCAACGCATCAGGCGCGCGGTGAGCGGGTCGACGCCCACCGCCTGCTCGGGTATGCGGTCTTCGCTGTAACGCGCACCCCATTCGATCACGGCCTTGTGCACCTGGTAGGCTTCGGGAATGGTCAGGCGCAGCTTGGCGTTGGCGAACATGAAACGCGCCATGCGCCAGCGTTGCGCCGGGCTTTCGAACCAGATGGCCTGATAACCGGCAGGCAGCGATGCTTGCAGCGCCGATTTCTGCGCGGCGGTCAACGGCCGGGTCGACATCGCCCGGCGCTGTACCACGCGCCGCTCGATGCAGGATGCCAGCGGGTCGACGGCCAGCCCCGCATCCGCGGTGAAACGCACGTCGAACAGCAGATGGGTTTCCGGCGTGTCGGCACGGCGCGTGATGTCGACGCGCCGCCCCTCGGTGCTGGCGGCGATGGCGATGGTCTCCAACAGCGCGCCGACGGCAAGCTGGCTGGCATGGCCGTCGAGGTCATAGACGACGTGGTCGCGGGTGTCGAAACCATGTACCACGATATGTTCGTCGCCCACCACCTCGAAGCGCCAGGGCTGGGTGTTGTCACCGCTGGGCGCCCAGCGGGCGAGATCGAGGATGCGCTGCAAATGCAAAGGGAGGTCGTTCGCGTTCACTGTCACAGCTCCATGTCTAGCCACGCCCCCCATCGCACCGACGGACGACGCTCACAGGCCGAGCTGTCTGCGCGCGATGGCGATGGCCAGCCGGTTGATGGGATGGTTGTTGCCACCCGGCCGCCAGGTATGCGCCAGCTTGTTGCGATAACCGTCGAACTGGATGCCGTGCGGCGCCGCCCACACCTTGCCGCGACCGAGCAGGATCTTCAGCGCCTCGCTGGCGGCGACGCCGGCGCACAACTGGCAGGCCATGATGGTGGATGGTCCCTTGCGCGCCCTGAGGTCGACGCGGCTGGGGTCGGCCAGATAGTGGCGGTGCAGCAGCGCCGGCGCCAGGCCGACCAGGAAGCGGATGGCCTTGTCCAGTTCGGGCAGGCCGGCCAGGCGGAAATAGGCCTCGAAGCTCATGCCGCCGGGCAGAAAATTGAGCAGTGCCGCACTCATGCCCAACGGCGCCACGGTGATGGCGGGTATGCCGTGGCGCGCGCAATGGGCGAATACGCGCTCGCGCGCGTCGAAGGCGAAGAAATCCAGGCCGTCGACATACAAATCGACGTCGCGGAAGAAGACATCGAGATTGTCCGCGTCGACGCCACGGGGGAAGACCTGCAGTTCCAGTTCCGGATCGATGTCGCGTGCCAGCTCGGCCAGCACGTCCACCTTGGCTCGGCCCAGGCTGGACAGGGTCGCGCCGGCCTGACGGTTGAAGTTGGCCAGCTCGAAAGTGTCCAGGTCGGCGATGTTGAACCTGCCCACACCCAGCCGCGCCAGCGTCAGCAGATGGAAACCGCCGACGCCGCCCATGCCGGCGATGGCCACGCGCTTGCCGCGCAACGCCTCCTGCTCGGCGCGCGTGACCCAGCCGATGTTGCGCGAAAAGGCTTCGTGATAGTCGAACGCCATGCCGGCTTCAACCGCGCGCCATGCGTTGCAGCAGCGCGAGCTCCTTTTCCGCGGACATGAAATAGGGGTAGAACGAGCGATCCGTCAGGCCGGGTTGACCGGCGCGGCCGGCGTACAGCCGCACCAGCTCACGCGCATAAGCCGTTTCGATGTGCAGCAGCACGGCAGGCGCGCCGACCCGCGGGCACATGCGCTCGCCGGCGAGTTCCTGGAAACCGAGCATGCGCTTGTAGAAGCTGACGTGCGCCGGATTCACTTCGATGACCATGTCGGTGTAATGCCAGATGCGCACGACATACAGATACGCGACGTTGAACAGGCTGGCGAGCACGCGCTTGGACGCCTTCTTGGTGTCGATCGCCAGCTTGCAGAACTCGGCGACGCGCCGATCGCCGCGCGCGCGCAACTGGTCGATCTCGGCCTTGTACAGCTCATCCGCCAGCAGGCCTTGTCCGGTATCGAAGCCGATGGTCAATGTGCCGACCACTTCGTCGCCCTTGTAGGTCGCCAGCGTGATGCGCTCCGGGCAGATCTGCCGGGCATCACCCGCCGTGAGCTGGTAGCCGACGTCGCGGTAGCGCTTCTCCACCAGGAAGCGCGCCTCGCGCGTGCGCTCGGCGTCATGCGCTAGACGGATCTTGAACGCGTCCTGGCGCACCGTGCCAGACGCTTCACCCGGCTCGCCTTGACCACCATGCAGCAGACCGACGTCACGCAGCCGCGTCGGCGGCTCGACGACGGCGATGGTCTTCGCCCAGTTGCGGCTGCCGAAGCGCAGCCTCTCCATGATGCCCATGTCGCGATCCCGTCTCGTGCGTCCCAGCTCGGCCGTGCGTCCGGGGACGTCAAATGATTGTGACGCAGCGCGCCGGTGATCAGCCATCAGCCTGCGCACATCGGGGCAACGCGACCCCGTGCCCCATTTCGCTCCACCACCTGACGCAAAGCATACCGCATGCCACGTTATTATCCATATGAACTTTATAGGGCCATCCATGCCGAGCCACGACGCCGCTAGGGGCGTGCCGGGCAAATGTAAGAAATTCCGACACGGCTCGCCCCGCAGGCGCAGAGTCGTCGCCATGCGGCTCCTTTACAATCGCGCCATGAAGATTGAGCTCATCTCCACCGACGACAGCAGCCGTTATCTGGTCACCCATCGGCCGGAAATCGAACGCCTGCTGCGCGAGATCATGGCGGAGAAGAATCTGGTGGCGATCTACGGACAGGACGGCAACACCTTCATGCTGTCCACGTTGTTGGCGGTGGATGCGCAGCATGACACGCTGCTGCTGGAACAAGGCGCCGACCAGGACATGAACCGCCGCTTGCTCGCCGGTTCCGGCTGCACCTGCGCCACCACGCACGAGCAAATCCACGTGCAGTTTTCCGCGCCGACACCGCAGCCCGCCCGCCATGGCGACGACGCGGCTTTCCGCCTGCCATTGCCGCGCGAACTGCTGCGCCTGCAACGGCGCGAGTACTACCGCCTGGTCACGTCCGTGGTCAACCCGGTCAAATGCCTGATCAATCTGGGCGAACAGCGCATCGAAACCGTGGTGGTGGACCTCAGCATCGGCGGCATCGGCGTACTGTCCTATCCCGAGACCGGGCGCCTGCGCGCCGGCGACGAATACCACGGCTGCCGCATCATGCTGCCCGGCACCGGCGAATTCGCGCTCGGGCTGCGCGTCTGCTCGACCTTCGACGTGACGCTGAAAAACGGCCGCCTGACCCATCGCGCCGGCTGCCAGTTCATCGACCTGCCGCCCAGCATCGAAACCGCCATCCAGCGCTACATCATTCGCGTCGAGCGCGACCGGCGCAATCGCTACGTGTGATCGCCCGCCCGCCTCATGCCGCCAGCCAGCGCGCGGCATCGCGCGCATAGTAGGTCAGCACCGCGTCGGCGCCGGCGCGCTTGCAGGCGAGCAGGCTCTCCAGCACGCAGGCGCGCTCGTTCAGCCAACCCTGCTGCGCGGCCGCCTTGAGCATGGCGTACTCGCCGCTGACTTGGTAGACCAGGGTGGGCGCGCGGTAGGTGTCCTTGATCCGCCGGACGATGTCCAGATACGGCATGCCGGGTTTGATCATGACCATGTCGGCGCCCTCCTGCAGGTCCAGCCCCACTTCCCACAGCGCCTCGTCGCTGTTGGCCGGGTCCATCTGATAGGTGTACTTGTCGCCGGCGCCGAGGTTGGCTGCGGAACCGACGGCGTCGCGGAACGGCCCGTAGAAGCTGGATGCGTACTTGGCGGCATAGGCCAGGATGCGGGTATGGATGTAGCCGGCGGCATCCAGCGTCTCGCGCACCGCGTGGATGCGGCCGTCCATCATGTCGGACGGCGCCACCACGTCGGCGCCGGCAGCGGCATGGCATTCCGCCTGGCGCGTCAGCACGGCGATGGTCTCGTCGTTCATCACGTAGCCGCGTTCGTCGATCAGGCCGTCCTGGCCGTGGCTGGTGTACGGGTCCAGCGCGATGTCGGTGATCACGCCCAGTTCGGGAAAACGCGCCTTTAGCGCGGCGACCACGCGCGGCACCAGACCGTCGGGGTTGTAGGCCTCGGCCGCGTCCAGGCTTTTCAGCGACGCATCGACCACAGGGAACAGCGCAAGTGCCGGCACGCCCAACGCCAGACAGTCTTCCGCGACGCCATACAGGCGGTCCAGCGAGACGCGCTGTACACCGGGCATGCTGGCGACCTCCTCGACCCGATCCGTTCCATCGAGCACGAACACTGGCAGGATCAGGTCGGCGGCGCTGAGCGTGTGCTCGCGCATCAGGCGGCGCGAGAATTCGTCGCGCCGCATGCGCCGCATGCGCTTACGCGGAAAGCTGGACAGATCGAACATGACGGTGCCCTCCATGGAACGAATATACCAATGCACGATTGTACGTTTTGGGAACCCGAGGCGCGCCTTGGTGCTCTATTGGCGCAGACGAGTCGCTTCGTCTCCCGCTTCTCCTCCCTGAGCGGGTGCCTTGACGCAATGTCGAGGCCTCTTTCACCCGGCCCCTTCCCCTTGAGCCGGGTTTTTTTTGTCCAGCGCCAGCCAGCCGCGCACGATGTCCTCGGCCTCGTCGACGCCGATGCGCTTGAGGCTGGAGAACAGTTGCGCGCTGGCGTCCAGCCCGGCTTCGCGCAGCGCCTCGCGCACCTGACACAAGGTCTCGAGGGCGGCGCCGCGCGCCAGCTTGTCGGCCTTGGACAACAGCACGTGTACCGGCCGGCCGGACGGGCGGAACCAGTCGAGCAGCGACCGATCCAGCTCGGTCAACGGATGGCGGATGTCCATGATCAGCACCAGGCCGGCGAGCTGCGGCCGGTTGGCGAGATAGCCGCCGATCAGCGCCTGCCATTCGTGTTTCTGCTCTTTGGGCGCGCGCGCGAAGCCGTAGCCGGGAAGGTCGACCAGAAACCGGCCGGCATCGACGCGGAAGAAATTCAGGTGCTGCGTGCGCCCCGGCATCTTGCTGACGTAGGCCAGGCGCTTGTGGTTGCACAGGGTGTTGATCGCGCTCGACTTGCCGGCGTTGGAGCGACCGGCGAAAGCCACTTCGGCGTAGCTGTCCGCGGGCAGATCGCGGATGCGCGCGACGGTGATGTGGAAGACGGCGTTGAGCACGGAGGAGGGCGCCGCGACGCGAACAGGCGCGGCGACCGCGCCGGGAGCATGGGAAAGGCTGGCACTATAGCAAACGGGTCGCTAGAATGCCGCGATTTTCTCTCGTCGCCATTTCGGACTTAGGAGTCGTTTATGAAATCCTTCGCGCTGCTGACCGGCCTGCTGTTCGCCGCCACCACCTGGGCCAGCCCCGCGCCGGCGCCGGCGCCCAAGGGTGATCCGGCCAAGGCGCAGAAGCTGGTGAACGACGTCTGCGGCGCCTGCCATGGCATGGATGGCAACAGCACCTCGCCGGCTTACCCGACGCTGGCCGGCCAGCATCCCGAATACACCGCCAAGCAACTGACCGAGTTCCGTTCCGGGGCCCGCCGCAACGCCATCATGGCGCCCAATGCCGCGCGCCTGACCGACGAGGAGATCCTGCACCTGGCGGCCTACTTCGCGGCGCAGCAGCCCAAGCCGCGCATGGCCAAGGACGCCGCGCTGGTGGCGGAAGGCCAGCGGCTGTACAAGGGCGGCAACGCCGGCAGCGGCGTGCCCGCCTGCGCCTCCTGCCACGGCCCCGCCGGCGCCGGCATTCCCGCACAGTTCCCGCGTCTGGCCGGCCAGCACGCCAAATATGTCGAGTCGCAACTGCGCCATTTCCGCAGCGGCGACCGTGCCAACGACGGCGGCCGCATGATGCAGGTGATCGCACGCAAGATGACCGATCAGGAAATGCGCGCGGTGGCCGAGTACATCAGCGGCCTGCGCTGATGACCGGCGGCGTCCGCCGCCATCCCGCCCGACTCCGAAACCCGAAGACAAATCAAACGGATACGAACATCTTGAATTCTCCGTCCGTGGGTCTATATGCATAGCGGAAAGCCGGAATGTCCCGGCATAGACCATGGAAAGGAGGGCATCATGAGCAACATCGTTCGACGCGATCCCTTCGCCATCGACGACATGCTGGATGATCTGTTCAAGGGTTATTTCGTGCGGCCGCTGCGTCTGGGCAGCGATATGCCCGACATGCGTTCGATCCGCATGGACGTCAAGGAAGGTGAACGGGAGTACACGGTACATGCCGAACTGCCGGGCGTGAACAAGGAAGACATCCACGTCACCATCGACGGCAACACCGTCAACCTCAGCGCCGAGGTGAAGAAGACCAGCGAACAGAAGGAAGGCGACAAGGTGCTGCGCAGCGAACGCTACTACGGCAAGGTGTCGCGCGCGTTCACGCTGGAGCACGAGGTCGACGAGACCGGCGCCACGGCCAAGTATGTCGATGGCGTGCTGGAATTGGTACTGCCCAAGAAGGCGGTGAGCACCAGCCGGCGCCTGACCATCCAGTAACCCGGCATCCTGCACCCGAGGGCGGCTGCGGCCGCCCTTTTTTGTAGAATCGGCGCCACCGCCGCCACGAGAGCCCGCCATGTCGATTTCGCATATCACGCCCAAGGAAAAGGCCAAGGTCATTGCCGAGGCGCTGCCCTACATCCAGCGCTTCTGGGACAAGACCGTGGTGATCAAGTATGGCGGCAACGCCATGACCGACCCGGTGCTGAAGAGCGCATTCGCGCGCGACGTGGTCCTGCTCAAGCTGGTCGGCCTGAACCCGGTGGTGGTGCACGGCGGCGGGCCGCAGATCGAGGATCTGCTGAAACGCGTCGGCAAGAAAGGCGAGTTCATCCAGGGCATGCGCGTCACCGACGCGGAGACCATGGACCTGGTGGAAATGGTTCTCGGCGGCCAGGTCAACAAGGACATCGTCAATCTGATCAACCAGGCCGGCGGCAAGGCGGTGGGGCTGACCGGCAAGGATGGGCGTTTCATCCGCGCCCGCAAGCTGATGATGGAATCGAAGGAGAAGCCGGGTGACGTGATCGACATCGGCCAGGTCGGCGAGATCACGCAGATCGACCCCAGCCTGATCGCCTTTCTCGATTCCGGCGACTTCATCCCGGTGATCGCGCCGATCGGCGTCGGCGCCGATGGCGAGACCTACAACATCAATGCCGACGTGGTCGCCGGCAAACTGGCCGAAGTGCTGAAAGCCGAGAAGCTGGTGTTGCTGACCAACACCCCCGGGGTGTTGGACCGGCAGGGCAATCTGCTCACCGGCTTGACGCCGAAGAAGATCGACGATCTGGTCGCCGACGGTACCCTGTCCGGCGGCATGCTGCCCAAGATCGCCTCGGCGCTGGATGCCGCGCGCAGCGGCGTGCGCTCGGTGCATATCATCGACGGCCGGGTGGAACACGCGCTGCTGCTGGAGATCATGACCGACCAGGGCGTAGGCACCCTGATCCAGTCGTCCTGAGCCGCATGCACATCTTCCAGCGCTTCGCCCTGGAGTGCGCGCGGCGGCTGCCCAACCTGCCGCCGGAGCATCCGTGCGCGCGCCTGCATGGGCATTCCTTCAGTGTCGAAGTGCACGTCGCCGGCCCGCTCGATCCGCGGCTCGGCTGGGTGGTCGATTTCGCCGATATCGCCGCCGCCTGGGCGCCGGTGCACACGGCACTGGATCACCGTCATCTGAACGACATCGAAGGTCTGGAAAACCCCACCAGCGAACATCTGGCCCAGTGGATCTGGCGCCGCCTGAGCCCGGCGCTGCCGGGCCTGGCCAAGGTCGTGGTCATGGAAACGGCGAACTCGGGCTGTGTCTATCGCGGTGAGGCGGAGCACGCCGGCACCGATTGAAGCCTTCCCGGCAACACGCCCCTTGATCGCCACGCTGCGTGCGCGATGACCAGCCCCCCGCCGACATGGCGAAGCGCGCAGCGCCGTGGCCTTCCTGCCGCTGCAAGGGCTCGGCACGCGCCCCGCCGTGAGGCCTGACGCACCTTCCTGGTGCGCCCGTCATGTCCCGCTGCTCCGCCGCGCCTGCTCGAAAGCCCGGTTTTCCGCGCCATCACCGGTGTCGATTGCCTTGAGTGAGGTTGGCATCACACTTGCTTGATGTCTCTTGTCTGTGGTTGCTCCCCGCTCCTCCGACAACCATAACTTTTCGGTCTCCTCCCTTGCGCCACGTGTCCCCTCGCGTGGCGTCGTTTTTTCCGGCGCGCTTCTTGCTGACCTGTCTGCACGCCATTGCGGAACACCCACCATGACCATACGCGTCGCGCTGCACCACAAGACCCATTACCGTTACGACCGGCCGGTGAGCCTGTCGCCGCACGTGCTGCGGCTGCGCCCGGCGCCGCACAGTCGCACGCCGATCCGTGGCTACAGCCTGCGGGTGACGCCGGACAAACACTTTATCAACTGGCAACAGGATCCGTTCGGCAATTACCTGGCGCGCCTGGTGTTCCCGGACAAGACCACGCGTTTCGACATCGAGGTGGAGGTGATCGCCGACCTGACGGTGATCAACCCGTTCGACTTCTTCCTCGACGAGTCGGCCGAGACCATCCCGTTCCAGTACGAACCGGCGCTGGCCAAGGAACTGGCACCCTACTTCGAACGGGCCGAATCCGGGCCGCGCTTGATGGCCTGGCTGGACGGCGTGGAGCGCGCGTCCCAAGCCACCGTCGCCTTTCTGGTGGCGCTGAACCAGCGTGTCTGGCGCGATCTGCGCTACACCATCCGGCTGGAGCCGGGGGTGCAGACCTGCGAGCAGACGCTGGAGCGGGCCTGCGGCTCCTGCCGCGACAGCGCCTGGCTGCTGGTGCAGATACTGCGCCACCTGGGCCTGGCGGCGCGCTTCGTGTCCGGTTACCTGGTGCAGCTCAGCGCCGACGAGAAGTCGCTGGACGGTCCGTCCGGCCCGGCCGAGGACTTCACCGACCTGCACGCCTGGGCCGAGGTGTACATTCCCGGCGCCGGCTGGCTGGGCCTGGATCCGACTTCCGGGCTGTTCGCCGGCGAGGGCCACATCCCGCTCGCCTGTTCGCCCGATCCGGCCGGCGCGGCGCCGGTCACCGGTGCCACGGACCGGTGCGAGGTCACGTTCAGCTACGAAAACACGGTGACCCGCATCCACGAGGATGCGCGCGTGACCAAGCCCTACCGCGCCGACCAATGGCTGGCGATCGATGCGCTGGGCCGTGCGGTGGACGAGGCGCTGCGCGCCGGTGATGTGCGTCTGACCATGGGTGGCGAGCCGACTTTCGTGTCCATCGACGACATGGAGTCGGCGCAGTGGAACAGTGCCGCACTCGGCGCGCACAAGCTGGAACGGGCATGCGACCTGTGGCAGCGCCTGGCGCGCCGGTTCGCGCCCAACGGCCTGAAGTTCTCCGGTCAGGGCAAGTGGTATCCGGGCGAACCTTTGCCGCGCTGGGCGCTGGGGCTGTACTGGCGCCCGGACGGCCTGCCGCTGTGGAACGACGCCGCGCTGCTGGCCGACGAGGGGCGCGACTACGGCCACGACACCGCGCGCGCAGCCGCCTTCATGCACGCGCTGGCGCAGGAACTGGGCCTGTCACCGCGGTACATCGAAACGGGCTACGAGGATGCGCTGTACTACCTGCTCAAGGAAGCGGAAGTGCCGCCCGATCTGGATCCGGCGCGCCATGATCTGAGCGATGCGGAGGAACGCCGCAGTCTGGCCGACAAGCTGTCGCGTGGCCTGGATCAGCCGGTCGGCTATGCCCTGCCCATCGCCTGGGACTGGAACGCGCCGCCACCACCACCCGGCACCGGCGCCTGGTACAGCGGCCCATGGACATTCCGGCGCGGCCGGATGTACCTGCTGCCCGGCGACTCGCCCATGGGCTTGCGCCTGCCGTTGGCCAGCCTGCCCTGGGTGGCCGAGGCGCAGCGCGAACTGCCATGGCCGCTGGACCTGTTCGCGCCGCGCGGCGAACTGCCCGATGCCTGCGGCGAAGTGGCGCGACGCTATTCCGATTTCCAGCCCGAAACCGACGCGCACCCGCACATCCATGCGCAAGCGCTGGCCGATGCCGCGCCGGCCGCCGGCGGCGTCGTACCGGTGCCGCACACCGCGCTGTGCGTCGAGGCGCGCGGCGGCGTGCTGCGCGTGTTCATGCCGCCGCTGTCGACGCTGGAGCACTACCTGGCGCTCACCGCCGCGGTCGAGCGGGTCGCCGCACGGCTGGCCACGCCGGTGATCCTGGAGGGCTACGAGCCGCCGCGCGACTGGCGCGTGCAGCGGCTGATGATCACGCCGGACCCGGGGGTCATCGAGGTCAACATCCACCCCGCCGCGAACTGGGACGAACTGGTGGCCAACACGCGCGCACTGTATGAGGAAGCGCGTCTGGCCCGTCTGGGCACGGAAAAGTTCATGCTCGACGGCCGCCATACCGGCACCGGCGGCGGCAACCACGTCACGCTGGGCGGCGCCACGCCCGCGGACAGCCCCATGCTGCGCCGGCCCGACCTGGTGATGAGCCTGATCACCTACTGGCAGCATCACCCCGGGCTGTCCTATCTGTTCTCCGGCCTGTTCATCGGCCCCACCAGCCAGGCGCCGCGCGTGGACGAGGGCCGGGACGAGAAGCTGTATGAGCTGGAGATCGCCTTCCAGCAGATGCCGGCCGGCGAGACCAGCCAGCTCTGGCTGGTCGACCGTCTGCTACGCAACCTGCTGGTCGACCTGACCGGCAACACGCACCGTTCCGAGTTCTCCATCGACAAGCTCTATTCGCCCGACGGCCCGGGCGGGCGCCAGGGTCTGGTCGAGTTCCGCGGTTTCGAGATGCCGCCGCACTGGCAGATGAGCGCGGCGCAGATGCTGCTGCTGCGCATCCTGGTGGCGCGCTTTTGGCAGCGGCCCTACCGCCACGGCCTGGTGCGCTGGGGCACCGAGCTGCACGACCGCTTCATGCTGCCGCACTACGTGCGCGCCGACTTGCTCGACGTGGTGCGTGACCTGGCCGACGTCGGTTTCCCGTTCCAACCCGACTGGCTCGAACCCTTCCTGGAGTTCCGTTTCCCGCACATCGGCAGCGTGCGCATCGACGACATCGAGATCGAACTGCGCGTGGCCATCGAACCCTGGCACGTGCTGGGCGAGGAACTGACCAACATCGGCACCGCGCGCTTCGTCGATTCGTCGGTGGAACGCGTGCAGGTCAAGGTCACCGGACTCACCGACAACCGTTACGTACTCGCCTGCAACGGCCGGCGCGTGCCGCTGCGCAGTACCGGCCGCCATGGCGAATACGTGGCCGGCATCCGCTACCGCGCCTGGCAGCCGCCGTCGGCGCTGCATCCCACCATCGGCGTGCACACACCGCTGGTGATCGACCTCGTCGACACCTGGAGCGGCCGGGCCATCGGCGGCTGCACCTACCACGTCAGCCATCCCGGCGGCCGCAGCTACGACGTGTTCCCGGTCAATGCCTTCGAAGCCGAGGCGCGCCGCGTCAACCGTTTCCAGGATTGGAACCACACGCCGGGACCGTTGCCGGTGCCGCCCGATCTGGCGCGCATCGCCCGCTTCGTGCCGGAGGGCGGCGGACTGCGGCCGATGGCGCCGCCGCCCGAGGAGCGCACGCGCGAATACCCGTGCACGCTCGATCTGCGCCGCCGGCCGGAATGAGTGAGTCGGCACGCGGACGAGCGTGCCGGGCCGGGCTCGTGCCATACTGCGCGTGACGACGATGACCGGCACGCGCCAACGACATGAACACCAGAAACCCGCTCCGTTCCCTGTCACCCGCCGCGCTGCGCGCCGGTGCACTGCTGTTGGGCCTGACGCTGGCGACCGGTGGCGCCCGGGCGGATGACTGGACCGGCGCGGACAAGTCCAGGCACCTGCTGGCCGGCGCCTTCATCGCCGCGGCGGCGACCGCCGCCAGCCGGGACGAATTCACCGGCTTCGCGGCCGGAACCGCCGCCGGCCTGCTGAAAGAACTGCACGACGCTGCCGGTCACGGCAAGCCGAGCACCAAGGATTTCCTGGTGACCGTGCTGGGCGCCTACCTGGGTGCCAAGCTGACCGGCTATGCCATCACGCCTGACGGTGTGGCTTATACGTTTCACTGGCGTTTCCAGTAATGCAACGCGGTGTACGCGGGGGCAACCGCGTTCCCGATGGGCACGACCACCGGTTGGCAGTGATCCACCGCGGCCGGCCTCACTCCAGCCGCATGCCCGGCGCCAGCGCATGGCCGGCGACGAAGGCACGCGCCGGCATGCGCTTGCCGCCGGCCGGCTGCACTTCATGCACGGTCAACGCGCCTTCGCCGCAGGCCACGGTGAATCCCTCGGGCGTTAGCGCCAGCACACTGCCGGGCGTGCCGGCGCCGGCATCGGGTGTGGCGCGCCAGATCTTCAGCGGCGTGCCGGCGCACAGCGCATGCGCGCCAGGCACCGGATCGAACGCGCGGATGCGCCGATCCAGCAGCACGGCTGGCTGCGTCCAGTCCAGACGCGCCTCGTCCTTGGTGATCTTGCGCGCGTAAGTGGCCAGCGCCTCGTCCTGCGCCGTCGCCTGCACCTCGCCGGCGGCCAGACGCGGCAGCAGGCGCACGATCTCGCGCGCGCCCAGTTCCGCCAGGCGCTGGTGCAGGCTGGCGGCGGTATCGCGGTCGTCGATCGGCAACGGAGCACGCACCAGCATGGCGCCGGTGTCCAGCCCCGCGTCCATCTGCATCAGCGTGATGCCGGTCTGCCGATCGCCGGCCTCGATCGCGCGCTGGATCGGCGCGGCGCCGCGCCAGCGCGGCAGCAGCGAGGCATGGATGTTGACGCAGCCCAGACGCGGCAGCGTCAGCACCGCCGGCGGCAGGATCAGGCCGTAGGCGGCCACCACCATC
>CAYTRH010000005.1:0-40331 GCA_964440155.1 uncultured Thiobacillus sp.
AACCGCTCGGCCTCCATCCGCATCCCGCACGTGGCGTCGGACAAGGCCCGCCGCATCGAGGTGCGCTTCCCGGACCCGATCGCCAACCCCTATCTGGCCTTCGCCGCGATGATGATGGCGGGCCTGGACGGCGTGCAGAACAAGATCCACCCGGGCGACCCGGCCGACAAGAACCTGTACGACCTGCCGCCGGAAGAGGAGAAGTCCATCCCCAAGGTGTGCCATTCGCTGGACATGGCGCTGGAGCACCTGGACCGCGACCGCGACTTCCTGACTCGCGGCGGCGTGTTCAGCAACGAGTTCATCGACGCCTACATCGAACTGAAGATGGAGGAAGTCACGCGCTTGCGCATGACCACGCATCCGGTCGAATTCGACATGTATTACAGCGTCTGACCGGCCGGGCGGCTTGACGCGGGTCAAGCGCGCGGTGTGATCGCCGTCACGCGGGCATCAAGTTTCCGCGTGATCTGCCGTTTAGCAGGGCGGGGCTCATAGCCCCGCCCTCTTTTTTGCACCTGCGCCGGGAGGGCTTCATTACCAGGCTGGAGACGAGCATGCGATTCCTCAACGACGTCAAGATCGGCACGCGCCTGATCGCGCTCACCGCGATCACCTCCGCCCTGCTGCTGATCGTCGGTCTGATCGGCATCTGGGGCATGCAGCAGAACGGTCGGGCGCTTGCCGAGGTCTATGACCGCCACCTGCTGTCGATCAACCAGTTGCAACAGGTGCGCCTGAGCCAGTTCCAGGTGCGCAACGACATCTTCAAGGCCAGGCTCGCCGGCGACGCCTTCGTCGCGCAGGAAATGTTCGACGAAATCGATCGCCGCATCCGCGTGATCAGCGAATCACTGGAACGCTACCAGCAACAGCCGTTATCCGATCAGGAAAAGACGCTGTTGGAAGCCTATCTGGCGACGCGCATGGATTTCGGCGTCAATGGCATCGGCAAGATGCGCGATCTGCTCAACGCCGAGCGACTGGAGGATGCCGACGCACACAGTCGCGACGTGCTCGATCCGGCGTTCGGACGGGTGCAGGTGGCCACCGACGCGTTGATCGACCATCTCACCGGCGAGGCCGGCGCCTATCGTGAGCGCATGCAACGCCTGGCCCGTGTACTCAACCTCGCTGCGATCGCCGGCATCGCCATCGGTCTGGCGCTGTCCATCGCGCTCGGCCTCGTCATCCGGCTATCCATCGTGCGCGGCGCCAGCCATCTGGAACAGGCGGCGCAACGCCTCGCCCAGGGCGACCTGACCAGCCAGGTCGACATCACCGGCAAGGACGAGCTGGCGCAGGTCGCCGCCGCGTTCAACCGCATGACCGGCGAGTTCGCCGCCATCGTGCGCGAAATCCGCGACGACGCCGCGCTGGTCAGCAACGCCGCGGTGCAGACCAACGACAACAGCCGTCAGGTGGCGGATGCCTCCTCGCACCAGCAACGTTGCGCGCAGAATGCCGCCGCCTCCGCCGCCGCGCTGACCCAGGCGGTGGGCGAAGTGGGCGAGAACATCACCAACATGGTGCGCTCGGCCGATCAATCGAGCGAACTGGCGCGCACCGACCAGCGCGTGATCGGCGAGGCCGCCGCCGGCATCGAGACCATCTCGCACTCGGTGGCGCAGACCTCGGCGGCGATCACCTCGCTCGGCGCCCATTCCGACACCATCGGCCAGATCATCGGCGTGATCAAGGACATCGCCGACCAGACCAACCTGCTGGCGCTGAACGCCGCCATCGAGGCCGCGCGCGCCGGTGAGCAGGGCCGCGGCTTCGCCGTGGTGGCCGATGAAGTGCGCAAGCTGGCGGAACGCACCAGCCGGGCCACCGAGGAGATCTCCGGCACGGTGCGCACCATCCAGGACGAAACCGGCAAGGCGGTGCGCAACATGGAGCAGGCGCAGGCCGCGGTCAACGAGGGCGTGGCCAAGGCACGCGAAGGTGACCGGGCCATCGCCGACATCAATGCGGCGGTGATGTCGCTGAGCGAGCAGATCCACGCCATCAACACCATACGCGCCCGCCAGGACGAATCCAGCCGCGACATCGACCGGCGCGTCGGCGAAATCCTGACCATGGCGGCCGACAACCGCAACGTCGCCGACAGCCTGGTGCGCGCGGCCGCCTCGCTGAGCGAACTGTCCGACCGCCTGACCGCCGCGGTGAGCCGCTTCCGGCTGGGGTGATCCGGCGCGGCCGGAAGGCGGCGGCTATAATCCGGCGCATTGCCTAAGGTTGTCGGCCATGACCCACGCATCCCGTTGCTCCCCGACCCGGCGCAGCGCCACCGGCGCCCTGCTGGGCATCGCGCTGATGGCCGCGGGACTGTGTGCGCATGCCGAGATCTACAAGTTCGTCGACGAACACGGCATGGTGACCTACACCAACATCCCGCGCCCCGGCGTCAAACCGCAACTGGTGATTCCCGATACGCCGGGGATCCGGCCGGCGCCGGCCGGCACCCCGCGCCGGAGCGCAACGCCCTCGGCCACGCCCGGCAGCTTCCCGCGCGTGGACAGCAGTACCCAGCGCAAACGCGACGACATGCGCCGCCAGTTGTTGCAGGAGGAACTGCGCAGCGAGCAACTCAATCTCGACGGCGCGCGTGCCGCACTGGCCGCCGGTGCCCGCCAGCCGGGCGCGGATCTGGCCAGACTGCGCGACGCCGTGCGCGTGCACGAGAAGAACATCGAGATGCTCAACAAGGAACTGTCGCACATCCGCTGACGGCAGCTCTCACCGTTCGAAACCGGCGCCGGCCGTGCCCGGTATTCCCCCGTCGCGCGTACTCGTGGCCGCCAGCGGGTAGAATTCCGCGTTCCCCATGACGACGTCACTGACATCATGCGCATTTCCCAGTTCTTCCTGTCCACCAGCAAGGAGGCCCCGGCCGAGGCCGAACTGATCAGCCACAAACTGATGCTGCGCGCCGGCCTGATCAAGCGTCTGGGTGCCGGCCTGTATACCTGGATGCCGCTGGGCCTGCGCGTGCTGCGCAAGGTGGAGGCGGTGGTACGGGAGGAGATGAACCGCGCCGGTGCCATCGAACTGTTGATGCCCGCCGTGCAGCCCGCCGAACTGTGGCAGGAATCCGGACGCTGGGAGGTGTTCGGACCGCAGATGCTGAAGATCAAGGACCGTCATCAGCGCGATTTCTGCTTCGGCCCGACACACGAGGAAGTGATCACCGACCTGGCGCGCAAGGAGATCCGTTCCTATCGTCAATTGCCGGTCAACTTCTACCAGATCCAGACCAAGTTCCGCGACGAAATCCGGCCGCGCTTCGGCGTCATGCGCGCGCGCGAATTCCTGATGAAGGACGCCTATTCCTTCCACGCCGACAGCGACAGCCTGGATATCACCTACCAGGCCATGCATGACGCCTACAGCCGCATCTTCACCCGTCTGGGGCTCGGCTTCCGCGCGGTCGCCGCGGACACCGGCGCCATCGGCGGCTCCGGTTCGCACGAATTCCACGTGCTGGCGGATTCCGGCGAGGACGCCATCGCCTACTGCCCGGCCTCCGACTACGCCGCCAACGTCGAAATGGCGGAAGCGCTGGCGCCGGCGACGCCACGCCCACCCGCCTCGGAGGCGCTGCGCGAGGTGGACACACCCCGGCAGACCACCTGCGAAGCGGTGGCCGAACTGCTCGGCATACCGTTGCAGCGCACGGTCAAGCTGATCGCCGTGATGGCCGGGGACCGGCTCAACGTATTACTGATCCGCGGCGATCACACCCTCAACGAAGTCAAGGCCGCCAAACAGCCCGGCCTGGCCGGCTTCCGTTTCGCCAGCGACGAGGAGATCCGCGCCGCGTTCCAGTGTCCGCCTGGTTTCCTCGGCCCGGTGGGACTGGACCGCACACGTGTGCGCGTCATCGCCGACCGCACCGTGGCGGCGATGGCGGATTTCGTCTGCGGCGCCAACAAGCCCAAGCTGCACATCGCCGGCGTCAACTGGGGGCGCGACCTGCCCGAGCCGGACCTGGTGGCGGACATCCGTGACGTGGTCGAGGGCGATCCCAGCCCGGACGGCGCCGGCACGCTGCAACTGTGCCGCGGTATCGAGGTCGGCCACATCTTCAAGCTGGGCAGCAAGTATTCCGAGGCATTGGATGCCCGTTTCCTCGACGCCGCCGGCCAGTCGCGGGTGTTCGTCATGGGCTGTTACGGCATCGGCGTGTCGCGCATCGTCGGCGCCGCGATCGAGCAGGGCCACGACGAACGCGGCATCGTGTTCCCGCAGGCCATCGCCCCGTTCGAACTGGCCATCGTACCGCTCGGCTACGGTCGCAGCGAGGCGGTCAGGGCGCAGGCGGACGCGCTCTATAATGCAATGATGGCCGCCGGCATCGACGTCGCGCTGGATGATCGCGACGAACGCCCGGGTGTGATGTTCGCCGACATGGAACTGATCGGCGTACCACACCGTGTGGTGGTGAGCGAACGCGGCCTGAAGGAGGGTATGCTGGAATATCAGGCCCGTGCCGACACCTCCGGCACGAAACTTGCTTTGACTGACGCAACACGCATCATCGAGGAACGCATCAAGGCATGTCGCGCACCGCTGTGACGCATTCGATTTGGGCCGCAGCATTGGCCATGGGGCTGTCGCTGGCCGGCGCCGGCCCGGCCTATGCCGGCGCGCAGATGTACGAGCCGATGTCGGCCAGCGTGCGCGCCAAGCTGTCCAAGGCGGTGGCGGACACGCCGGTGCGCCAGGCGGCTTTCGCCGACACGCCGGAAGTGCGTGCCTGGCTCGACGAGATGTCACGCCGGCTGGAACGGCGCATGCCCGATGAGGCGACGCGTCGGGATTTCCTCAATACCGTCCATTACGAGTCGATCCGGGCCGGTCTGGATCCGGAACTGGTGCTGGGCCTGATCGAGGTGGAGAGCGGTTTCCGCAAGTACGCGGTATCCAGTGCCACGGCCATGGGCTACATGCAGATCATGCCGTTCTGGGTCAACGTGATCGGCGCGCCGGATCACAATCTGTTCCACCTGCGCACCAACCTGCGTTACGGCACCACCATCCTGCGCCAT
This sequence comes from uncultured Thiobacillus sp., assembly GCA_964440155.1. Taxonomy (GTDB): domain Bacteria; phylum Pseudomonadota; class Gammaproteobacteria; order Burkholderiales; family Thiobacillaceae; genus PFJX01. The sequence goes on from CAYTRH010000005.1 coordinate 5,055, forward strand.
TACCTCGACATCGAGCGCGGTGACCTGTTCCGCGCGCTGGGCCGCTACAACGGCAGCCTGGGCAAGCCGGAGTATCCCAACGCCGTGCTCGCCGCCTGGCGCAACCGCTGGAGTTATGCCGTGCCGTACAGCGCCCGGCCGCGCCAGGTCAAGACGGAAACCGCGCCGCGCGGCGACGGCTGATGCGTCAGCGCGTGCCGGCTCCGCCGGATGTCGGCTCGGACACGCGCGCGTCGCACCGGCGCAGCGGGCGAAACGGCCGCCCTTCCTCGCCGAGGAAGCGGATGAAGAACTCGAACAACACCAAACGCGTGGTCTGCACGTAGACCAGCAGCGCCTCCAGCACGATGGCAAACACGTTGCCCACCAGCAACGCCAGCGCGAACGCCAGCGGATGTTCGAAACCACGTGCCAGCGTCATGATCGCCAATGACAGGGCCGCATGCGCCAGCGCGAAAGCGCCAACACGCACGAACGAGAACGTGTTCATGATCAGCTCGAAAGCGCTCAACAACAGCTCGCCCAGGGCGCGACCCAGTGCCCGCAGGCGCTGGCCGGTGGCCAGCAGATAGCTGGCGACGAAGTATTGCAGCACCGCGAGCCCGGCCAGCCAGAACGCCGCCGGTACGAACAAGCCGATCAGCACCGCCACGTAGAGCAACAACACCGCAGCGTCGATCAGCAGCCAATCGCGCAACTGGCCGCGCCACGCCGCCTCCACACCGGCGAACGCCTGCCCGAGCAGCATCAGTCCGGCCCCGAACAGCAGTGGTATGGCCAGAACACGCACCGGATCCTGCAGCGGATGCAACCACAGCGGTGGCAACAGCTCGAACCCGAACGCTTCCCCGAACAGCAGACCGAACGCCATGGCCGACACGCCGCAAGGTACCAGCAGGCGCAGCGCCGGCCAGCGCCGGGTGAACAGCCACGCGAACAGCGTTAGCACCAGACCATGGCCGACATCCGGAAACATGTAGCCAAACAGCAGCGGCACGACCACGGCCAGCAGTCCGCTGGGATCGACCTGCGCGCCCCCCGGCGTGCCCCACATTTGCAGCAGCGGCTGGAACGGCCGCGACCACCAGGCATCGAGCAGGGCCACCGGAGGCACCGCCTGCGCCGGCGGCTGAGGAAAGCGCACCAGCGCAGGCACACCGGCCTGCGCCAGCACAAGGCGCAACTGGTGCGGATCGGCACAGGTGGTCCAACCGGTGATGTGGCACAGCGGCCGCTCATCCTGATGGCTTACGGCGTGATCGAGATACCAGCGCAACGTGTCGATGTTGGCGCGTGCCTCAGCCACACCGCCATCCGCGCGCAGCGCCCGGTATTCCGCTTCCAGCGCGGCGATGTCGCGCGCCAGCCCGGTCAGATGTTCGCGCAGCACACGTCCCTGCGTGGCGTGATCGCCGACCAACCACGGTGGCACGCCGATCTGCTCGCAACCGGCTTCGATTACCCGCCGAACCACCGCCTCCCGTTGCTCCGGGGTGCCGACGAAATACAGGAAGTCATGACGCGCACCATGACTGACCCGGCGCACCACCTGGTCAGACCCGGTTGGCAGCGCATCCGGGCCAATACACGCGTCCCGCGGACACGCGAACAGGCACTTGCACAGCAGACCGGTGTCACGAAACAGGCCATCCAGATCGAGCCCGGCGGCACGCAGACCAGCGAGGCATTCCACCAGCAGTTCGAGTTGTGCATGCTCGGCGCGCGCTTGCGCCAGATGTTCGCCCAGGTAATCCACACGCGCGCTCCAGACACGCAGGCGATGCAGCGCCAGATTGGCCAGATGGGTCGGGTCGCCGACCAGCGATGTGGGCTGAGCCGATGCGCTCGGCAACTGGTCGCCATGCGCCGCGGCAAGCGACTCGAAACGATCGACGAAGAAGCGCAGCCGGTCGAGATCGACCCAGCCTTCGCGGTGCGGCTCGGTTTCCAGTTGCACCACACCGGTGCCGGCGAGCAGCTCGGTGGCGCGCACGGTGTGCGCACGCGGCGTCCACACTTCAAACCAGGTGGCTTGAGCCGGACGCCAACGCATCGTGAGCTACCCCTTCCGCGAGCATGAACGACAGTCGGGCCGGGCACGCCCTCGGGCAGGCATCAACGGCCGAGCACCACCTCGAGCACGAACTTCACGCCGACATACGCCAGCAACAGACTGAAGAAGCCGGCCAGGGTCCAGTAGATGGCGGTGCGGCCACGCCAACCGTAGATCTGGCGACCGACCAGCAGCGCGGCGAAGATCAGCCAGGAGGCGACGCCGAACACGGTCTTGTGATTGAACGGCAGTGCCTTGCCGAAGATTTCCTCGGCGAACAGCACGCCCGTGAGCAGGGTCAGCGTCAGCAGCGCGAAGCCCACCTGGATCATGCGGAACAGCAGGCGCTCCAGCGTCAGCAGCGGCGGCAGATCGGATACCAGCCTGGGCGGCACCGCCTGGTGCAGATGGCGCTCGGCCAGCGCGATCAGACCGGCATGCAGCGCGGCGATGGTGAACAGGCTGTAGGCGGCGAAGGCCATGGCCAGATGCAGTTTGAACACCGCCAGACCGCTGTACGGCGCGGGCCGCGGCAGCGGCGTCACCGCTTCGATGGCCACCGCCAGCGCGGCGAAAGCCAGCACGAAGCCCTGCACGCCGCCGAGGTGGTAGCGCCAGGCGGCGGCGGCATAGGTCAGCACGGTCAGCGCGGCGACCGCGGACAGCGACGTGGAGAAACCGATACGTATGCCCTCGCCACCGAACACGCCCTGATACAGCAGATACAGATGCAGCAGCAGCGGCAGCACCGGCAACGCACGCGGCAGCCAGTCGGTGCGGCAACAGCCTGGGCGCCCCGGCCAGAACCAGGCAGCCAGAGCCGCGTAAGCGACGACGCAAACGGCGAAGAGCAGGAGGTCCGGCATGGTCCGCGGCGGGTTTGATAGACTGCGCCAGTTTATCGCAACGCCCTACGCCCCATCATGTTCGACAACCTCACCGACCGTCTCTCCCGCGTCGTCAAGAACCTGCGCGGACAGGGCCGACTGACCGAGGCCAACATCCAGGACGCCCTGCGTGAAGTACGTGTCGCCCTGTTGGAAGCGGATGTGGCGCTGCCGGTGGTGCGCGAGTTCATCGCCCGGGTCAAGGACAAGGCCATGGGCCAGGAGGTGTTGCAAAGCCTGACCCCCGGCCAGCAACTGATCGGCGTGGTGCACAAGGAACTCACCGCGCTGATGGGCGAGCAGGCGGCGCCGCTGTCGTTCGCAACGCAACCGCCAGCGGTATTCCTGATGGCCGGCCTGCAGGGCGCCGGCAAGACCACCTCCACCGGCAAGCTGTGCCGGGTGATCCGCGACGCCGGCAAGAAAAAGATCCTGGTGGTGAGCTGCGACGTCTACCGGCCCGCCGCCATCGAGCAGTTGAAGACCGTGGCCGCCCAGGCCGAGGTGGATTTCTTTCCGTCCAGCGCCGAGCAGAAGCCGACCGACATCGCGCGCGCCGCGCTCGACCATGCACGCAAGCACCTGTACGACGTGCTGATCGTCGATACCGCAGGCCGCCTGCACGTGGACGCGGCAATGATGGACGAGATCCGCGCACTGCATGCGTTGTTGAAGCCGGTCGAAACGCTGTTCGTGGTCGACGCCATGCAGGGCCAGGACGCGGTCAACACCGCCAAGGCGTTCAACGACGCGTTGCCGCTGACCGGCGTGATCCTGACCAAACTGGACGGCGACGCACGCGGCGGCGCCGCGCTGTCGGTGCGGCAGATCACCGGCAAGCCGATCAAGCTGGTCGGCGTCGGCGAGAAGCTGTCCGGCATCGAGGTCTTCCACCCCGAGCGCATGGCCAGTCGCGTGCTGGGCATGGGCGACGTGCTGTCGCTGATCGAGGAGGCCCAACGTGGCGTCGACAAGGCCGAAGCGCTCAAGGCGGTGCAGAAGCTGAAGAGCGGCAAGGGCTTCGACCTCGAGGACTTCAAGGCACAGATGCAGCAGATGAAGAACATGGGGGGCCTGTCCAGCCTGATCGACAAGCTGCCCGGAGCCGGCAAGATCGGCGCCGGCGAGATCGCGCAGAGCGAACAACAGATGCGCCGCATCGAAGGCATCATCAATGCCATGACGCCGCTGGAACGGCGCAAGCCGGAGATCCTCAAGGCCAGCCGCAAGCGCCGCATCGCCGCCGGCGCCGGCGTACAGGTGCAGGACGTCAACCGCCTGCTGAACCAGTTCGAACAAGCGCAAAAAATGATGAAGTCCATGGGCAAGGGCGGTCTGGCCAAGATGATGCGCGGCATGAAAGGCATGCTGCCGGGCATGTAGGAAATTGCCGATTGCTCGGCACGCGTGCGCCGGCTACAGTGCGGCTTCCCACCCCGCCCCCTGCCCGCCACGGAGGATTTCATGCACAAGAAGATTGCCGTACTGCTCGCCACCCTGTTGTTCGCCGCCGCGCCTGCCCATGCCTTCCTCGGCTTCTCACTGGGCGGCGACAGTGCCGACAAGGACAACCCCACACCGGGTGGCGCCGGGCCGGATGGCGCCCAGAATGCCGCGCCGCAACTGGAGAAATGCGACAAACCCTACGGCACGCTGGCCGTGGCCGAACCGCAGGATTACGTCGGCCAGGCGCTGATGAGCTACGGTCTGCCCTCGCCCACCGGACTGATCCGCATGATGGTGCAGCAGTCCAACTGTTTCGTCGTGGTCGAACGTGGCCGTGCCATGCGCAATCTGATGCAGGAGCGTGAACTGGCCAGCGGCGGCCAGTTGCGCGCCGGCTCCAACATGGGTGGCGGCCAGATGGTCACCGCCGACTACGTGCTCACCCCCGACGTGGTGTTCTCCAATCGCGACGCCGGCGGCCTGGGCGGCGCTTTGGGCGGCCTGTTCGGTGTCGGCGGCGCCATCGTCGCCGCCGGCCTCAAGTTCAAACAGGCGCAGACCAGCATGCTGCTGGCCGACACCCGTTCCAGCCTGCAGGTCGCCTCGGCCCAGGGCACCGCCAAGAAGACCGACTTCAGCCTGGGCGGACTGGGCTTCGGCGGCGGCGCGGTGGGCGCACTGGGCGCCTACGAGAACACCGCCGAAGGCAAGGTGGTGGCCGCCAGCTTTCTCGACAACTGGAACAACATCGTCCGCGCCATTCGCAACAATCCGCAGCTCGCGCGCCAGCAGATCGACCTGAAGAGCGAATCGTCCAAGCCCGCCAAGGCCGGCTCGGTGTTCAACGAGGGCGACGTGCTCACCGGCAAGATCGGCGGCCTGCGCCTGTATGCCGGACCGGACAAGAAGAGCCGCACCGTCGCCAACCTGCCGCGCGGCGAGGAAGTGGTGTTCACCGGCGAGGAAAAGAACGGCATGCTCGCCGTGGAGAGCAACGAGGGTAGCGGCTGGGTCGACAAGAACCTGGTGAAGAGGCAGTAACGCGGTTCCGCGTCGGCGGGTAAGCAAGCTCGGACGATGTCTGCGCGCTCGCCGACGTCAGGCCACCGGGTGTCCGCGCGCGCACCGGGGCGCGCATGATGCCATGATCGATCAGGCACCGAACAGCGCCGCGAAGGCCCCGGCAGCCACCGGCTGGCTGAACAGATAGCCCTGGTAGGCGTCACAACCGCGTTCGGCGAGGAAGGCAAGCTGAGCCGGCGTTTCCACGCCTTCGGCCAGTACCTTGAGATTGAGGCTGCGCGCCAGCGCGATGACGGCGGCGGCGATCTCCATGTCGTTGCGATCGTGCGGGATGTCGCGCACGAAGCCTTGGTCGATCTTCAACTGGTCGATGGGAAAACGCTTCAGGTAGGCGAGTGAGGAATAGCCCGTACCGAAGTCGTCGATGGACAGCCCCACGCCGAGTTGCTTGAGTGCGCGCAACAGGCCCTCGGCCTGATCACCCTGCCCCATGATCACACTCTCGGTCAGCTCCAGTGTCAGACGATGCGGCGGCAGGCCGGTCTCGGCCAGGATGGCGGCGACCCGTTGCGGCAGGTCGCGCTGGCGCAACTGGCGTGCAGACACGTTGACCGACACGACGAACTCGGGCAGGCCGGCATCCATCCACGCGCGCGCCTGGGCGCACGCGGTGCGCAGCACCCACTCACCCAAGGCCACGATCAGTCCCGTCTCCTCCGCTACCGGGATGAAGCGCGCGGGCGAGATCAGACCGCCGTCGGGTGGCTGCCAGCGCGCCAACACCTCGCAACCGGTGATGGCGCCGCTGACCACATCCACCTGCGGCTGGTAATGGAGCAGGAACTCGTCGCGCGCCAACGCCCGGCGCAGGCTGGCCTCCAACTCCAGTTTTTCGTTGACGGCACGGGTCAGCGCCTGGGTATAGAAACGGTAGGTGTTGCGCCCCTGCTCCTTGGCCTGGTACATGGCCACGTCGGCATGTTGGATCAGTTCGGTGACGCTGGCGCCATCCTGCGGATACAGGCTGATACCCAGACTGGCACCGACGAACACCTCGTGCCCGCTGGGCAGGTGGAAGGGCTGTTCCAACGCATCGAGCAGATGCTGGGCCACCTGGGCGATTTCCCCTGCACCCGGCGCGGATTCGATCAGCACCAGGAACTCGTCGCCGCCCAGACGCGCCAGCGTATCCTCGTCACGCAGCCGCTCGCGCAAACGACGCGCGATGGCGGCGAGCAACTCGTCGCCGACCGGGTGGCCGAGACTGTCGTTCACGGTCTTGAAACGGTCCAGGTCGAGGAACAGGACCGCCACCTGCCGATCATGGCGGCGCGCCTGTTCCAGCGCGTGCTGGATGCGCGACTGGGCGAGAATGCGGTTGGGCAGATCGGTGAGCGGGTCGTAATGCGCCAGGTGTTCCAGCGTCGCTTCCGATTGCTTGAGCTGGCTGATGTCGGTCAGCACGCCGACGTAATGCGTGGGCTCGCCCCAGTCGTTGCGCACCGTGTCGATGGTCAGCCACTGCGGGAATATCTCGCCGTTCTTGCGCCGGTTCCAGATCTCGCCCTGCCATTGGCCGGTGGCGCGGATCGATTGCCACATGGCCGCGAAGAACGCGGCATCGTGACGGCCGGAACGCAGCAACTTGGGATTGCGGCCGAGCAACTCCGATTCGCTGTAGCCGCTCATCTCGCAGTAGGCGCGGTTTACCGCGCGGATACGGCCTTCGAGATCGGTGATCACCACACCATCGCGTGTGCTGGCGAACACGGTCGCCGACTGGCGCAGATCATCCAGCGTGCGCACCCGTTCGATCGCCGCGCCCAGACTGGCGGCGACGATGCGCAGCACGCTGTCCTCGGCGCGCGCCCACTCGCGGCGCATGCGCAGCGACTCGAAGCCGAGCAGGCCCCAGAAACGGTCGTGCAGAATGATGGGCAACAACAGCAATCCGCCCACCGGGCGCCCGCCCAATGCCGCGGCCACTCCGGGCGGGAACTGGTCGCGTGCGGCGCTGACGGTCTGCCCCGTCTCCAGGCGCGCCGCCCACACCGGGGCGAGCGTGGCGAAATCGAACAACCGCGGCGCCCGCGTCGCATCCTCGTCCAGGCCGGCACGACGCCAGTGGAAACAAGGCGCGGCCAGCGTGTAGCCGTCGTCGTCGCAGGCGCATTCGCACACATACACCCGATCGGCTGCCTTCTGTTCACCCAGACGCGCCAACACCGCATCGATGGCCGCGTGCGGATCGACCTCGCGCAGCAGTTCCAGCGCGCACACCGCCGCCATCTCCAGCGCCCGTTCGCGCGCCAACAGCAAGGACTGGTGATGCGCCTTGTCCAACAACGCCGGCAGCTCGAACAGATAGGCGGGATGCTTGGGCAGATAATCGTCCACTCCCAGATGCAGCGCGCGCGCGGCCAGTTCCTCGCTGCCATGGCCGGTCACCAGTACGATCGGCAAGTTCAGGCCGCGTTTCTGACGCAGTACTTTGGTCAGTTCCAGCGCGTCCAGTCCGGGCAGCCGGTAATCCAGCAGCAGCACATCGCAGGTCGGATCGTCGCCGGCATCGGCCGGCAGGCGCGCCAACGCCTCAGCGGCGTCCTGCACCACGTCCAACACGATGTGCGGCGCGTGCTGCGCGAAATGGCGCCGGGTCAGGTCGATGTCGAAGGCATTGTGCTCGACGTACAGCACGTGCAGCTTGCGCCCGCGCCGCGACGCCATGGCGCGATAGCGCGCCAGCGCATCCAGCAGCGTCGCGGGCAGGCGGTCCAGGTAGTCGCCGCGCTTGACCAGATAGTCATCGGCGCCGGCCTGCAACGCTGCGACCGCGGCATTCTCGTCGCCCGAGCCGGTCAGTACCACCACCGCCAGCGGCAGCCCGGCGGCGCGCACGTCGGTCAGTGCCTCCAGGCCGGAACCATCGGGCACGCGCAGGTCGCACAGCAGAAGGTCGTAGGTCGCGGCCTCCGCCAGCCGCACGCGCAGTTCCGCCAGCGTCGCCACCACGTCGACGCGGGCACCGGGCAGTTCGCGTTGCACCGCGTGCACCGCCAGCTCGGCATCGGCCGGGTTGTCCTCCAGATAGAGCACGCTGATCGTCATCGGGGCGGCCTCAACCCGAAGTCAGCGTGGCAATTCGTTGAGCGCGCACCAATACAACTCGATATGGCCGGCCACATCCAGGAACTTGTCGAAATCGACCGGCTTGACGATGTATGAGTTGACACCCAGTTCATACGCTGCGCGTATGTCGGCATCGTCGTCGGACGAAGTCAGCACCACCACCGGAAGCACGCGCCAGCGGTCGTGTCCCTTGTACCGGCGCAGTACCTCCAGACCATCGACACGCGGCAGTTTCAGGTCCAGCAGGATCAGCAGCGGCGGCACCTCGCCGGCGTCCCAGCGCGCCAGGTAACCGAGCGCTTCCTCGCCATCGCGCGCCAACAGCACCGGGTTGGCCAACTTGCGCCGGGCGAACGCGCGCAGCGTCAGGTCGGCGTCCATGGGGTTGTCCTCCACCAGCAGGATGGGACGCACCTCGGCATGCAACGGTGCGCGCCGTGCCGGTGGTGTCGGGGCCGCGCAGGTCTCCATGGTGTCGCCTCAGGCCGGCAGGCGCAGATAGAACGTGGCACCGGCGCCGGGGGCGCTTTCCGCCCACACCTCGCCGTCCATGCGCCGCACGGCCTTGCGCACCAGCGTCAGACCGATGCCGGTGCCGGGGTAATCCTCCGCGCGTTCCAGCCGCTGGAAGATGTCGAAGATGCGATCGTGGAATTGCATGTCGAAACCGATACCGTTGTCGCGTACCCAGAACAGACAATGATCATGCTCCAATCGGGCGCCGATTTCCACGCTGGGGTGCGCCACCTTGGCGCTGAACTTCAACGCGTTGTCGAGCAGGTTGCGCAGCGCCAGTTCCAGACCCTCGGCGTCGGCGCGCACCCGTGCGCAGTCGACGCGCACGTTGACTTCGATGCCGCGGGCGGCCGCTTCCGCGGCGTACTGGGCGACCACTCGATCCACCAGCGCGCGGGGCTCCAGCGGCGCGATCTGCAGGCTGCGTCGCTCCATGCGCGAATAGGCCAGCAGGTCTTCGATCAGTTGCTCCATCTGCCGGGCACCGCGGCGCACGTTGAGCAGGAAGCGACGTCCCTCCTCGTCGAGTGCGTCGGCATGCTCTTCCAGCAACAACCGGCTGTAGCCATCGATGCCGCGCAGCGGCGCCTTGAGGTCGTGTGACACCGAGTAGGCGAAGGTCTCCAATTCCTGATTCAACGCGTGCAGCTCGGCGGTACGCTGTTGCACGCGTCGTTCCAAGTCGGCGTTGAGCGCGCGGATTTCCGCCTCCGCGCGCTTGCGGTCGGTGATGTCGTCCACCGTGGCGATGAGGAATTCGACCTCACCATCGGCACGGCGCAGACAACGCACGTCCAGCGCGGCATCGACCACGCCGCCGTCCTTGCGCACGAAGCGCTTTTCCATGCGGTAACCCTCGATCTCGCCGGCCAGCACGCGCCGGAACTGGGCTTCATCGGCAGCCAGATCGTCGGGATGCGTGACCTCGGCCCAGGTGCGATCGAGCAGTTCCTCGCGCGTATAACCCAAGATCTCGCACAGCCGATCGTTGACTTGCAGCCAGCGTTTGGTATTGGGCGAAGAGATGGCCATGCCGACGAACGGCAGATCGAAGAAGCGGCGCAGCAGCCGGTCCCTCGCCGCGTCACGCGCCAGCACGCGCAAGGCATGGGCGCGTGCCCGCGCCCGCCACAGCAGCAGCACCGCCGCCGCCACGCAGACGATGGCCGTCAGAGCCACCAAGCTCACCCAGAACACCAGGTTGCGCACCGGCGTCATGACTTCGCGCTCGTCGATTTCGGCGATCAGGTGCCAGTCCGTGCCACGCACCGGCCGGCTGGCCGACAATACCGCCACGCCGCGGTAATCCCGCCCGGACAGCGCCACCGCGCTGCCGGCGACGAGCGCCCGCGCCACGCCGTCACCGGCTTCCGCCAGCGGCAGGCGCAGGCTCAAGGGCGGATCCGGACGGTGGCGCAGAGCGCTGAGGAAGCACGCCCGTTCGCCATCGCGCCTGACCAGATAACTCTCCGCGCTGGCGCTCGGCGTCGGCCAGCCCTGCACCAGCGGAAACAGGCGCTCATCGGCCGGCACGCGCAACACCACGCCGCCGACGGCGCGTGCGACGCCATCGCCCGGCGTGCGCAGGGGTGCTACGAAATCCAACACCGGCCGACCGGCGCCATCGTCACGCAGGTTGGAGTCCACCACACCGCCATGCGCCAGCGCCTCGTCCAACAGCGCGCGCCACGCCAGCGGGTCGACATCGGTCACGGCCGCGTCGGCGTACAGCACGTCGCCTCGGGGGTCGAGCAGCACCACCTGATAACCATATTGCGCACGCATGGCGTCCAGGCGCGCCAGCACGGATTGCCGCGCTCCCGCATCGCGCGTGCGCGCGTATTCCCGAACATCCTCGATGAAGCCATGGCTCGCGCTCAACACCACGGCGTTGGCGCGGCGTTCGTGCAACCAGGACTCGATGCGCCCAGCCTTCAGCTCGGCCACCGCCGCGATCGCCTGCATGGCCTCCTGCCGCACCTGCGGGCCATGGGTGGCGACGATGCCATATCCCAGCACCGGCACCGCCAGCGCCAACCCCAGGAAGGTGACCCACATGCCTACGCGCGCGGGCATGTCGGCCTCGCGCGCCGGCACCTCGGCCACAGCGTCCGCCGTGTCGGCCAGCGAGCTCGGCCACGCGCGCAGTAACAGGTACAGCAACGCGCTGGTGACCGCGACGAAGCTCAAACCCTTGGCCGTGCCCAAGCGTTCGATCAGCGCGACATCTTGAACCGCCAGGATCAACAGGCGGTCGGAGGCAAGGATCCATCCCGCCGCGAAGACGGCATAGATCAGCGCAATGCCCGCCGCGCTTCTGGCGCGAGCGTCGTCCCACGTGCGTGACTTGCGCGGCATAGGCTAGCCGCCGCGCACGCCGCGCGGCGCGGCGATCTCCACCTCGATGCGATCCCGCCCCGCCTGCTTGGCGCGATACAGCGCACGGTCGGCACGTGCCAGGATGGCGTCGGTATCCCGATCCTCGGCGCAAAACAGGGTGATGCCGCCGCTGAGGGTGTAGCGTATCTCGCCGCCGTCGACCACCACCGGGGTGCGCGCGACCTCGCCACGTAGCCGTTGTGCCAGATCGAGCGCGCCATCCAGGTCGGTATCGGGCAGCAGGATCGCAAACTCCTCGCCGCCGAGACGACCGACGCTGTCGATGTTGCGCACCACGCGCTGGGTGGTTGCGGCGAACTGGCGCAACACCGCATCACCGCTGGCGTGGCCATGGCCATCGTTGATGCGTTTGAAATGATCCAGGTCCACCATCAACAGCGCGGTCGGATGGCCATGGCGTCGGTGCCGCGCCAGCGCGATAACCATCTGTTCCAGGAAGTGGCGGCGGTTGGACAGGCCGGTGAGATGGTCGGTCGTGGCCAGACGCGCCAGCGTCTCCTCCAGGCGTTTGCGCGCGGTGATGTTGTGCAGCACGCAATGGGTGCGGCGGAACCGCCCGTGCTCATCGTGCTCGATGCGGCCGTCGACCGATACCGTCAGGCGCTCGCCGTCCCGGCACAGCACGTCGTATTCCGCCTTGCTGATCGCCCCCAGACGCAGGAACTCGGCGAAGCGCTGTTGCAGCAGCGACGCCTGTCCGGGCGCCAGGAACTCGCCGATCCAGCGGCCGAGCACTTCCTCGCGCTGATAGCCGAACTGCTCCAGCCACATGGCGTTGACATCCAGTAGGCGACCCTGCGCGTCGAGCGACTGGTAGGCTACCGGCGCATGCTCGTAGAACAGGCGGAAGTAAGCCTCGCGTTCGCGCAATGCGCGCTCCGCTTCCTTGCGCGCGCTGATGTCCTGCTTGACTGCGATGTAGTGGCTGATGGCACCGTCACCATCACGCACCGGCGTGATGGTCAGTTCCTCGTGGTAGCGGCTGCCGTCCTTGCGCCGGTTGATGAGCTCACCACGCCAGACCTCGCCGGCACTGATGCACTGCCACAGGTGGCGATAGAAATCGGCCGGCTGTTCGCCCGAGTTGAGCAACTCGCCCGGCGTGTGGCCGATGGACTCGCCCACCGCGTATCCGGTCAGCGCGCTGAACGCCGGATTGGCCCAGCGCACGATGCCGTGACGATCGGTGATGACGATGGCGTTGGCGGCGGCGGCCAATGCCTTGCCCAGCAGTTCCGGCGATAGCGCCATCTCCGTCTTGGTTTGGGTGTCACCAGCGGGTGGGGAACGGGATTGATGCTGACTCACCTGACTCTCCCTAAGTAGTTTCAATTAAATCACACGATGTCGCGCACGTCCCTCACCCGCCGCGTCCTGCCGCCCGACGGCACACGCCGGCCGCCGTCGGGCATCACAACCCGGCCAGCACACGCACATGCGCGGCGACGCTACGCCCCAGCGCGCTCAGCTCGTAGCCGCCTTCCAGCACCGAGACGATGCGCCCCCCGGCATGGCGCGCGGCGACGTCGACCAGGTGCCGGGTGATCCAGGTGTAATCGGCCTCGGTCAGACCGAACTGCGCCATGTCGTCTTCGCGGTGGGCGTCGAAGCCGGCGGACACCAACAGCATCTGCGGCCGAAAAGCCTCCAGACGCGGCAGCACCTCGGCCGCGAAGGCAGCGCGATAGCGCTCGCCGGTGGTGCCTGCCGGCAGGGGCACGTTGACGATGTGATCATTGCCGCTGTCCGCACCGCTGTGCGGGTAGAACGGATGCTGAAACGTGGAGCACAACAGCACGCGCGGGTCGTCGCGGAAGATGTCTTCCGTGCCGTTGCCGTGATGCACGTCGAAGTCGACGATGGCCACCCGCTCCAGCCCGTGCTCGGCCAACGCATGCGCGGCGGCCACGGCGACATTGTTGAACACACAGAAGCCCATGGCGCGGTTGCGCGTGGCGTGATGGCCCGGCGGCCGGCAAGCGACGAAGGCGTTGGCGACATCGCCGCGCAGCACACGTTCCACCGCCAGCACGGCGCCGCCGGCGGCGCGCAAGGCGGACTCCAGCGTGTGCGGATTCATCAGCGTGTCATGATCCAGCTCGCGAATGCCCTCGCGCGGCGCGATCGACTCGATCCAGTCGAGATAGACCGCCTCATGGACGCGCAGCAGTTGGGCACGCTGCGCCCGAGGTGCTTCGAGGTGCAACAGGTAGTCGTACAGATGCGCCGCGTGCAGCCGATCTTCGATGGCGCGCAGACGCGCCGGGCTCTCCGGATGCCAGCGGCCCATGTCGTGTTGCAGGCACGCGGGATGACTGACGTAGGCGGTGTGCATGGACGGAGGCGGAGCACGGGCGACGGCCATCACTATACGCCGGCGACGATGGCGCGGTAACGCCGCTTGGCCTAGCATAGGGCCGCCCGCCCCAGACCCGCCCACGCCATGGCCCACTATCTGCACCCCCTGTTCAACGCCAGTTCGGTCGCCGTGTTCGGCGCCAGCGAGCGCGAGGATTCCGTCGCCGGCATCCTGTTCCGCAACCTGCGCAAGTCGGGTTATGCCGGCGCGGTCTACCCAGTCAATCCCAAGCATGACAGCATCTTCGGCGAACGCTGCTACGCCCACGCCGGCGAACTGCCGGCGATACCGGAACTGGCCCTGATCGCCACGCCCGCGCCCACGGTGGCGCAGGTGCTGGAGGACTGCGGCAAGCGCGGCATCCGCCATGCCATCGTGCTGTCGGCCGGTTTCCGCGAGGTGGGCGCCAAGGGCGCGGCGCTGGAAGAGGCGGTCAAGCACGTCGCCGGCAAGTACGGCATCCGCTTCATCGGCCCCAACTGTCTGGGCATACAGCGGCCCGGCATCGGTCTCAACGCCACCTTCAGCCAGGGCGCCACGCTGGCCGGCGACCTGGCGCTGGTGTCGCAATCCGGTGCGCTGTGCACCGCCATGCTGGACTGGGCGGAGAACAACGGCATCGGCTTCTCCAGCGTGATCTCCACCGGCGCCTCGGCGGACATCGATTTCGGCGAGATCCTCGATTACCTGGCCTACGACACCAAGACCAAGGGCATCCTGCTGTATATCGAGGGCATCCGCGATGCGCGCCGCTTCATGAGCGCGCTGCGCGCCACCGCGCGTTTCAAGCCCATCGTCATGGTCAAGGTGGGCCGGCACGAGGCCGGCTCCAAGGCGGTGCAGTCGCATACCGGCGCGCTGGTCGGCTCCGATGCAGTGTTCGATGCACTGGTGCGGCGCGCCGGCGTGGTGCGCGTCAATACCATCCTGCAACTGTTCGCCTCGGCGCGCGCGTTGTCGTCGCACATCCAGCCCAGCGGCAACCGCCTGGCCATCGTCACCAATGGCGGCGGTCCCGGCGTGATGGCGACCGACCGCGCGGTCGACCTGGGTGTGCGTCTGGCCGAACTGGCGCCCGCCACCATCGCGCAATTGGATCAGGTGCTGCCGGCCAACTGGTCGCGCGGCAACCCGCTGGACATCATCGGCGACGCCGCCGCCGACCGCTATCAGGCGGCAGTACGTGCCTGCCTGGGCGACGACGGCGTGGACGGTGTGCTGGTCATGCTGACGCCGCAGGCCATGACCCGCCCCACCGAAGCGGCGCGCGCGGTGATCGATGCCGCGCGCGACTCGCGCAAGCCGGTGCTGACCTGCTGGATGGGCGAAGCCCAGGTGGAGGAAGGCCGCCGGCTGTTCAAGGAGGCGGGCATCCCCTACTTCACGACACCGGAGCCGGCGGTGGAGGTGTTCTCCTTCCTGTCGGCGTTCTACGACAACCAACGCCAGTTGATCCAGACGCCGGGGCCGCTGTCGCACCAGGCCGAGCCGGACGTGGAGGGCGCGCGCATGATCATCGAGAGCGCGCTGGCGCAGGGCCGCCATCTGCTCAACGAGGTGGAATCCAAGGCGCTGCTGTCGGCATTCCGCATCCCGGTGGCGCAGACCCTGATCGCGCGCAACCCCATGGAAGCCATGCTGATGGCGCAGCAGATCGGCTTCCCGGTGGTCATGAAGATCAATTCGCCCGACATCACCCACAAATCCGATGTGCATGGCGTGCGTCTGGGCCTGTCCAGCGGCCAGGCGGTACGCTCGGCGTTCAACGAGATGCTGGCCGAGGTGCGGCGCAAACAGCCGGACGCCACACTGGACGGCGTGGTGGTCGAACCGATGGTGAGCCGGCCGCACGCGCGCGAAGTGCTGTTGGGCATGACCTCCGATCCGGTACTGGGACCGGTCATCGTGTTCGGCGCCGGCGGCGTCGACGTCGAGGCGTTCAAGGACCGCGCGGTCACGCTGCCGCCGCTCAACCGCTACCTGGCGCAAGACCTGATCCGGCGCACGCGCGTATCGACCCTGCTGGGGCCGTTCCGCAACCGTCCGGAGGCGGACATGACCAGCCTGGAGAACGTGCTGCTGCGCTTGTCCGAGATGGTTTGCGAACTGCCCTGGCTGGCGGAACTGGACATCAATCCGCTGCTGGTGGACGAACGCGGCGCGCTGGCGCTGGATGCGCGCATCGTCATCGCGCCGCGCGTGCCCACCGCCGACCGCTACGGCCACATGGCCATCCACCCCTATCCCTCGCACCTGGTCACGCACTGGCAACTGCCCAGCGGCGCCGACGTGCTGATCCGGCCGATCCGGCCGGAGGATGCGGAACTGACGCAGACCTTCGTGCGCGGCCTGTCCGAGGAAACCAAGTACTTCCGCTACATGGACGCAGTGCGCGAACTGTCGCCAACCATGCTGGCGCGCCTGACCCAGATCGATTACTCGCGCGAGATGGCGCTGCTGGCGGTGACCGAGATCGACGGCAAGGAGGTCGAACTGGGGGTCGCGCGCTATGCCATCAATCCGGACGGCAAGTCGTGCGAGTTCGCGCTGGTGGTGGACGACCAGTGGCAGAAGCAGGGCATCGGCCACAAACTGATGGACGTATTGATGGACGTGGCGCGCGCCAAGGGCCTGGAGGTCATGGAGGGCGAAGTCCTGAAAACCAACCGGCGCATGCTCAAGCTGGCGGAGAGCCTGGGTTTCCGCGTCGAAGCGCATCCGGAGGACGATAGCGTGCGCCGCATCGCGCGTCCGTTGTGATTCAGGGCCCGTCGGGGTCAAGACCCGGCGCGCCCGGCCGATAACGCTGACAGCGTCCAACCCGGCTCCATCCGCCATGCTCCCGCCTCGTTTCCGCATTGCTGCGCTGTGCGCCTGCCTCGTCGCTGCACCGGCGCTGGCCGGCAGTCATGGCAGCGACGAGCTGCTGCGCCTGGCGCCGCTGTCGCTGGCCGAACTGCTGGCGATACCGGTGGTCACGGCATCGCGCCAGCAGGAGAACCGCGCGCAAACGCCGGCGCACATCATCGTCGTCACGCGCGAGCAGATCCGCGAGCGGCGCTATCGCAATCTGGCGGATCTGCTGGAGGACCTGCCGGGCGTGGATTTCATGCGCGGCACCAAATCGTCCGCCTACAACTACTTCTCCATCCAGGGCCACGCCGGCAGCACCAAGCTGCTGATCCTGCTGGACGGCGTGCGCATCGGCCACCCGGCCGGCGGCAACGTCCCGGTCGCCGAGAACTATGCGCTGTACCACGCCAAACAGGTGGAGGTGCTGTACGGTCCCGCCGCCGCGCTGTATGGTGCCGACGCGGTCGCGGCCGTGATCAACATCGTCACCGAACGCGCATCGGCGGGTGAAAACTGGGTGAGCGCGGGCGGCGGCGCGTTCGGCGCACGCGAGGTGTCGTTCATGGCCGGCACCGGCGCCAGCGGTCAGGCTGCGCTGCGCATCGGCGGCCATTGGCAACGGGCCGATCGGGCGCCGCTGGATGCGTATTACCCCGCCCAGTTCCCGCGCGTCGATGCGCGCCGCTTCGACGGTACCGTGGCGGTGCCGGCCGGCGCGCGCGAAGCCTATGTCGGCGACATCGGCAGTCACAGCGTTTATGCGCGCCTGGATCTCAGCGAGCACATCGATCTGGGCTACTACCGCAACGAGTTCCACAGCCTCACCAGCACCGGCGACCCGCCGCGCACGGCACTGTATCTGCCGGATGCGCGTTGGCAGACGCGCATCGAGACAGCCTACGGCAAGGCGCGCTTCGAACCGTTCGACGGCGTCCAGGCGGAGCTGGTGGTGGATTACTCGCTGCTGCGGGTCACGCCCAATTCGCGCTACGTCAACATCTTCACCGGCTTCGAACCCGGCTACGCCCATGTCCGCGGCGAGCGTCTGGGCGTCGAGCAGAACCTGAACTGGCGCATCGACCAGCGCCACCGCGTGCAGGCGGGGGTGGGCTACCAGGAAATCTACGCCATCGAGGCCAGTGACCTGCCACGCCCCTACGATACCGGGCGCGGACCGGGTGAACAGGCCATGACGTATCGCAACACCAACCTGCCGATGACCATCCATGACGCGCGCTACCACAACCTGTCGCTGTATGCGCAGTTGCATACACAATGGCGCGAGGCGTTCTCGACCATGGTCGGCGCACGCCTGGACCGGCACTCCGATTACGGCGACAGCTTCAATCCGCGACTGGGCGCGGTATGGCAGCCGGCGCCGCGTCATCTGCTCAAGCTGCTGTATGGCGAGGCTTTTCGGGCGCCGTCGCCGGAAGAGAGTCTGAATTCGTTCGGCACCTTCGACGGTTCGGTCGACGCCGGCGGCAAGCTCATCGGCCGCGGCTTCCGCGTGCCGAATTTCCAGATCGAACCGGAGAACACCCGTACGCTGAGCCTGACCTGGGATTGGCGGCCGCGGGCCGATGTGCACGTGATGGTCAACGGTTACCGCAGCGACACCGACAACCTCATCCTCACGCTGCCCGCCCCGGCGGCTGCGGCCGACAGCATTCCGGGGGCGACACTGGTGGCACCGGAACACAAGGGCAATGCCGGCAAGGCCGCGCAGAAAGGCATGGACCTGATCGGCCAGTGGCGCTTCCACATCGGCGATGACTGGTCCGGCGACGTCTGGGGCAGCTACGGCTGGGTCAGTGGCTGGATCGACGAAGGCAACGGCGTGCGTTGGGATCTGCCCTATCTCGCCGCGAACAAGTTCAAGCTCGGCGCCACCGTGCGCTACCGCGACCGACTGACGGTGACGCCGAGCATGTACTGGATCGGCGACACCACCAACGGACGCAAGCTCGATGCCAGCACACCACCCAAGCGCCGCGAGACGCCGGGCTACCAGGTGACCAACCTGCACATCGGCTGGCACCAGGTGTTCGATCGCAACGCGACGCTGTGGCTGGACGTCTACAACCTGTTCGACGAACGCTATTACGTTGCCCACGGCTCCGGCAGCCGGACCTTCTTCGACATGCCACAGCAACCGCGTAGCTGGCAACTGAGCCTGGAAATCCCGTTTTGACGGCGCGTGCATCGACCGGCTGCCGGGGAAACCCGTGGCTGTTGCCACTGTTGGTGCTGGCCTTGGCGAGCTGGCTCCGGTGTGCCTCGGCACGGCCCGCCGCGCCGAGTCGTGGGTGCTTGTGGGCCGGCTTGATGCTGCTGAGCCTGTGCTACGGCGGCGCACATGCGCAGTCGACCCCGGTGCCGGAATACGGACTCAAGGCAGTGCTGCTGCACAAGCTGCCCGAATTCGTCTATCTGGCGCGCAAGCCTGGCAACTCGCCGGTCGCACTGTGCCTGCTCGGCGGCAATCCGTTCGGCGATGTGCTCGACAAACTCACCCGCGAGGCTGGCGACAAGCCCGTGCGCACGCTGCGCCAGATCGCCGGCACGCATCAGGCCGCCGGCTGCGATGTGGTGTTCGTCGAGCGCGGCGAGGCGGAGCGGGTCGAGGGCATCCTGCAACGCCTGGCCAGCCGCGGCGTGCTGACGGTCTCCGACATCGCCGGCTTTGCCCGACTGGGGGGCATGGTGGAACTGACCGTCGGCGGCGAGCGTGCCGGCATCGGCATCGTCATCAACCGCAAGGCGGCACGTGCCCAGGGCATCGATTTCAACGCGCAACTGCTGCGCCTGGCGACGCTGATCGAGCCATGACCGACGCATCCCGATTCCGTCCCGCCAGCATACGCGCCCGCTTGCTGCTGCTGACCGTGGTGTCGTTGATCGTCGCGGCGCTGCTGGTGTTTGCGCTGGTGAGCTATCAGCAGCAACGCCTGTTGCGCACCGAGTGGGTACAGTCGCTGGCGGCACAGGCGCGGCTGGTGGCAACCAACAGCCGCGCGGCGGTGACTTTCCAGGATCCGCTGGAAGCGCATCGCCTGCTCGCCGCGGTACAGGAGAACCCGTCGATCCTGCGTGCTCGCCTGTATACCGGTGACGGCGCGCTGTTCGCCGCTTATGTCCGCCCCGGCCACGAACGCTGGTCGATGACCGGCGGCTCTGAACCGGACGGCCATCGGTTCGCGCACGACGCGGTCATCGTCTGGACCAGCCTGCGTGACCATGGCAATACCCTGGCGCGTGTGGAACTGACGGCCTCGCTCACTGCGCTGCACGACGCCTTCCGCCGCACGTTGCTGGAAACCGGCGCCGTGCTGCTGCTGTTGCTGGCGTTGTCGCTGTGGCTGGCACGCGGCGTGGTTCGCCGCCTGTCGGCACCGGTGGAGGAGCTCAACGGCCTGATGGCGCGCATGGCCGCCGACACCAACCTGCGTGATCGCGCCACCGTGCACGGCGCCGACGAGATCGCCAGCCTGGGGCGCGGGCTCAATCACTTGATCGATACCTTGCAGGCACGCGACACCGAACTCACCGATTACCGCGACAAACTGGAACAACTGGTGGAACTGCGTACGCGCGCGTTGCACCGCGCCATGGAGGAGGCTCACCACGCCAATCAGGCCAAATCGGAATTTCTGGCGCACATGAGCCACGAGATCCGCACGCCGCTCAATGCGATCGTCGGCATGAGCCAACTGCTGTTGCAGGAGGAACGCGATCCGTTACGCCGGGACCGCCTGGAAAAAGTCGTGTCCGCGGCCGATGCGTTGATCCGCATCGTCGACGACGTGCTGGATTTCGCCAAGATCGAGGCGGGTCGGCTGGACATCGAACAGGTCGCGTTCGATCTGGACCGAGTGGTCGGCGATCAGATCGGCGTGATGGAGGGACGCGCCCGGGCCAAGCACCTGGACCTGAGTCTATCCATCGCACCCGACGTACCCCGCCGGTTGCGCGGCGACCCGCTGCGGCTGGGACAGATACTGCTGAACCTGCTGGCCAATGCCGTCAAGTTCACCGAGGCGGGCAGCGTGATGCTGAACATCACGCGCGTGCCCAACGCCGCGTTGGACGACCGACGGGTGCGCCTGCGCTTCGAGGTGCGCGACACCGGCATCGGCATCGCCGCCGAGCGCCAGGCGACACTGTTCGCGCCGTTCACGCAGGCCGATGGCAGCATCACGCGACGCTATGGCGGTACCGGCCTGGGCCTGGCCATCTGCAAGCAACTGGTCGAGCTGATGCATGGCGAGATCGGCCTGGTCAGCACGCCCGGCGAGGGCAGCCTGTTTTACTTCGAGTTGCCGCTGGAACTCGCCGACGAGGCCAGTGGCGATGCCGAACCGCCGACCATGACGTCCCCGCCGCCGGCCCGCGCCGACCTCGATCCGGCCAGCCTGCGCGGCGCGCGCGTGCTGCTGGTGGACGACGTGGCGCTGAACCGTGAGGTCGCACTGGCCTTTCTGCGCGATGCGGGCGTCCAGGTCGACGTCGCGCACGACGGCCGTGAGGCGGTCGAACGCGTTGCGCGTGAGCGCTATGATCTGGTGCTCATGGACATCCAGATGCCTGTGCTCGATGGTCTGGCCGCCACCCGCGCCATCCGCGCCGACCCGCGCCTGCGTGACCTACCCATCATCGCCATGACCGCGCACGCGCTGCCGGCCGACCGCGAACGCAGTTTGCTCGCCGGCATGAACGATCATCTGAACAAGCCCATAGCCAAACAGGCGTTGTTGCAGACCCTGGTGCGCTGGATCCAGCCCGCAGTCGCGCGCACCGACGGCGAAGCCATAACGGCGAACCCGACGACGGTCGAACCGGATGCCGACCTGCCACCGCTCGATGGCATCGACGTGGCCACGGGCCTGCGTAATCACATGGGTCGCAGCGCGCTGTACCGGCGCATGCTCGACCTGTTCCTGGCCGACTTCCCGGACGTGCCGGAACGGATCGCGGCGGCGCAGGCACGCGGCGACCTGGCGGAGGCGCGGCGTCTCGCCCATTCCTGCCAGTCTGCGGCCGCGAGCATCGGTGCGCTGGAATTGGCCAGGCTGGCGCGTGCCGTGGAAGACGTCTATGCCGGCGGCCATACGCCGGCGGCGGAACTGGCCGAAGCCCTGGCCCGCGAAATGGCCCGTGTGGCGCGAACGCTGGCCGGGCTGTCGGCCACCGAGTCGTCATGCGCGGGCGAGCGCGCCGGCGACGATCCAGTGGCGGCACGCAGCGCCTGTGATCGGCTCACCGGTCTGCTGCGCGCCCATGACGCCGCCGCCGAGGACGCGCTGGTTGCGTTGCGCCAGGCGCTGCCGTGTGCGGGGCATGATCAAATCCTGGACAGGTTGCGCATATTGATCGAGGACGTGGAGTATGAAGCCGCGTTGGAGCAACTGGCGGTCTTGCGCGAACGCATCGACGCGTTGGGGGAACACAGGTGAATCCGGCTTTCAAACTGCTGATCGTCGACGACGAGAAACAGAATCGCGCGTTATTGACCGAACTGCTGAAAGACGATTACCAGATCATCCTGGCCAAGAACGGCGAGCAGGCGCTGGCGCGCGCGCGCGAGCATGTGCCGGACCTGATCCTGCTCGACGTGCTGATGCCCGGTATGGACGGCTATGCGGTGATACGCGCGCTCAAGGATGACGACCGTACTCGTGACATCCCGGTGATCTTCATCACGGCGCTGGACGCCGATACCGACGAGGAACGCGGTCTCGATCTGGGTGCGGTGGACTACGTCGCCAAACCGTTCCGGCCATCCATCCTGCGCGCGCGCGTGCGCAACCACCTGCAGTCCGTGCACCAGCGGCGCCTGCTGGAAAAACTGGCCATGCTGGACAGTCTCACCGAGATACCCAATCGGCGCCGTTTCACCCAGGTCTACGAACAGGAGTGGCGGCGCGGCCTGCGCAACCGGCAGCCGTTGTCGCTGACGATGATCGACGTCGACCTGTTCAAGGCTTACAACGATGCACACGGCCACGCTGCCGGCGACCTGGCGTTGTATCGGGTTGCCCAAGCGCTCGAAGCCGCCGTGCGCCGCCCTGGCGATTTCGTCGCCCGCTACGGCGGCGAGGAATTCGTGTTGTTGCTCCCCGAAGCCGACGCCACCGGCGCGCGCATGCTCGCCGAGCAGGCGCGGCGGGACGTGGAAGCCTTGCGCATCCCGCACGCGGCATCGCCGCATGGCTGGCTCACCATCAGCCTGGGCGGCGCGACTCTGGTTCCCGACGAGGCACATGCCGAGTCGGACCTGTTCCTGCGCGCCGACGCCAGCCTGTATGAGGCGAAGCGGCTGGGGCGCAACCGGGTGGAGTGGGCGCCCTCGGCACCGTGACCGACGCTACGCGAGCCGGCGCGGCGTGGACCACGGCGTTCACATCTCCAGCGCTGCCGGTTTGTCCAACGGCGTATGCCAGTGATCGTCGGCGTGCGGCTCCGGGTGGAACCAGTTCAGCTTGGCGTGCAGGCTGACCACGCTGCCGACGATGATCAGCGTGGGCGGCTTCAGTTCGGCCATCGCGGCCCGGGCGGGCAAGGTATCCAGTGTGCCGGTGACCACCTTCTGGTTCAGCGTCGTGCCTTGCTGCACGATGGCCGCCGGTGTGTCGCCGGGCATGCCGTGCCGTTTCATCTCGCTGCACAGCGTCACCAGGCCCTTGAGTCCCATGTAGATCACGATGGTCTGGCGGGGACGACACAGCATGTCCCAGTCGAGGTCCATGCTGCCGTCCTTGAGATGGCCGGTGACCAGGATCAGCGCCTGCGCATGATCGCGATGGGTGAGCGGGATGCCGGCATAGGAAGCAACCCCGGCCGCGGCCGTGACCGCCGGCACCACCTGGAACGGCACGCCGTGCTCACGCAGCGTCTCGATCTCCTCTCCGCCGCGGCCAAAAATGAACGGGTCACCGCCCTTCAGGCGCAGCACGCGCTTACCTTCCTTGGCCAGACGCACCAGGATCAGGTTGATCTCCTCCTGGGGTACGGCATGGTTGTCGCGTTCCTTGCCGACGTACAGGCGATCGGCGTCGCGCCGGCACATGTCGAGGATGGCCGGCGCCACCAGGCGGTCGTACACCACCACATCCGCCTGCTGCATCAATCGCAGCGCGCGGAAGGTCAACAGGTCGGGGTTGCCGGGACCGGCGCCGACCAAATAGACCTCGCCCGTATCCGGCGCGGCGCCATCAGCCTCCAGCATGGCTCTCAGACTGGCCTCCGCCTCCTGCTCACGCCCGGCAAACACCATTTCGGCGATCGGTGACAGCAGCGCTTTCTCCCAGAATTTGCGTCGCCCCTCGCTGGTGGCGAAGCGCGCCCGCACCGCATGCTTGAAACGGCCGGCGAGCGCGGCGAGGCGGCCATAGGCGGCTGGGATCAGGGTCTCCAGGCGGGCGCGCAGCAGACGCGACAGTACCGGCGCCTCGCCGCCGCTGCTGACCGCCACCATCACCGGCGAACGGTCGATGATGCTGGGCATGATGAACGAGCAGCGCGCCGGCCGATCGACCACGTTCACCGGCACGTGGCGAGCGCGCGCAGCCTCGGCCACCGCGCCATCGACCGCGTCATCGCCGCTGGCGGCGAAAACCACGTCCATGCCGTCGAGATGCTCGGCGCGGAAGGACTCCTGACGATGTATCAGGCGGTCGGTGCCGGCCAGCTCGGCAAAGGCCGCGGCCAGCGGACGCGGCGACACCGCCGTAACCCAGGCGCCGGCGGACAACATCAGGGCCGCTTTGCGCGCCGCCGTGTCATCGTCGCCGACGATCAGACCGTTGCGTCCGCGCAGGTCGAGGAATATGGGCAGATAGTCCATGAGAACAGGGCGTAGAGGAGCGTGAAAAGGACCGAGCAGGACGGACCGGGGCGCGATTGCCCCGTGTCCACATCGATATCACGTGCCGCAGCCACCCGAGCCGCAACCGCCGCTACCGCAGCCGCCGGTACCGCAACCGCCCGCGGCACTGGCCTTGCTGAACACGAAACGCGATTCGCCCGGCGCCACCTCGGCGAAGTCGATGGTGACATCGTCCAGATAAGGTTTGGATTGCGCATTGATCAGCAGGGTCACGCCCCAGGAATCGATGGCGGAATCGTTGCTGCGTTCATCGTCGAAGCCCATGCCGAACTCCAGCATGCCGGCGTCGTTGACCCGTGCGGCGATACGCAACGCCATGCGCTCCGCGCCGGCCTGGATGGCGGCGGCGCGTATCTGTTCGGCGGCTTCCTTGGTCAAACTGAGCATGTCATCTCCTCGAGGTAAAAAAAATTCAGGCAGCCAGACGCGCGGGCACGGCCGCGCGCTGATCGCGCCAGGCACACACCCTGGCCAGAAAAGGGTCGATCCAGCCATCGTCACCGCAGCCGCGCCGATGGCAATATGAGGCCAGCAGGTTGCGATAGACGATGCCATCGTTGCGTCCGTCGACGCCATGACCGCGGCGCACACGGTAGGCGTAACACCAACCGGGGTCCACGTTCTCCAGGTGAGAGTAGTGGAACTCATGCGCCGGCAGGGGCCGGGCGGACGTGTTCCCGGTCGGTTCGAGCAGCGCGTAACCCCGGCCGACCGGACGCGCGCCCATGACCGCGTCAGCCGGAATCACGCCGACCATGGGCGCCACGCGATCCCCCCACCTCAGCGAACGGGTCAGATACATCAATCCGCCGCATTCGGCGTAGACCGGCAACCCCTGTTCGACGGCACAACGCACGGCAGCGCGCATACCGTCATTGGCGGCCAGCTCATCCATGAACATTTCCGGGAAGCCGCCGCCCAGCAGCAGGCCGTCGAGCTGCGGCAACGTCCGATCATGCAGCATGTCCACCGCCACCAGCTCGACACCGCGTGTGCGCAGGTCGTCGAGATCCTCCTGGTAGTAAAAGCCGAACGCCCGATCCAGGGCATAGCCCAGACGCACGCCATCGCCCACAGGTGCCGGCGCCGGACGAGCTTCCGCCGGTGTGGGCCGAGCCGAGCGGGCCAGCGCGAGCAAGCCGTCGAGATCGACCTGGGCCGCAACCGCCGCCGCGATGGCGTCGATGCGCGCGTCCGCATGTTCCGCCTCGTTACCGGGAATCAGCCCCAGATGGCGCTCGGCGATGCTCATCGCAGCATCCTGGCGCACGGCACCGAGCACCGGCAGATCGGTATAGCGCGCGACCACGGCGCGCAGTTTTTCCTCGTGGCGAGGCCCGCCCACCTTGTTCAGGATCACGCCGACGATGTTCACCGCCGGATCGAACGCCTGATAACCGAGCAGCAGCGGTGCGATGCCACGGGTCATGCCGACACAATCCAGCACCAGCACGACCGGCACGCCAAGGAGCTTGGCCAGCGCGGCATTGCTGTTGCCGCCGTCCAGATCGACTCCGTCGTACAGTCCCTTGTTGCCCTCGATCACTGCCACGTCGGCGGCACAAGCATGACGCCCATACAACGCACAGATGTCGGCCACGGGCATCATGTGAAAATCCAGGTTGTAACTGGGACGGCCGCTGGCGCGCGTATGCCAGATCGGATCGATGTAGTCCGGACCTTTCTTGAACGCCTGAACGCGCAATCCGCGCGCGCGCAGCGCCCGACACAGACCGAGGGTCAACGTGGTCTTGCCGGAAGACTTGTGCGCAGCGGACAGATAGATGGCAGCCATGGCCGGATTCTACGCGAAAAACACAAAAGCCGACAAATTTAGTCGGCTTTTGTATTCATGAGCCTGCCGCGCATTGCGCGTGGCGCAGCGATCAAGCCTTCTCGGCTTCCAGCGTCTTGAAATCGTCCTGCGGCAGGAAACGGAAGGCACGCACCGCGGCCACGGTCAGCACGAAAGCGATGCCGATACCACCGAAGCCGAGCAGGAATTCATAGAGGGTGGGCGAGTAACCGTGCACCACGCCATCGTAGAAGCTGCTGCTCTCCGCATAGCCCGGGAACAGGTCCAGCGGGAACGCCTGACCGCCGACGATGGTGACGTACATCTGCGCCAGTCCACCGACGATCACCAGCAGGGCCGCGGCCACCACGGTGCCCGCGGACTGGCGTGCGCCCGGACTGTACAGCAGCACCAGCGGCAACAGACCGCCGAGCACGACCTGGCCACCCCAGAACAGCACGGTGTAGGTCCCGCCCTCCAGCAGGATGAAACGCTCGAATTCCCACGCCTTGGCGAAGTACAGGTTGGTCAGGTGAAACACCACGGTGAAGTACAGCGACGCGGCAATGAACACGCCGAGCAGATTCTTCATGCGCGCCAGGATGGCCTCGTCCAGCTTGAGCCCATTCCACTTGTACATGGCCGACTGTACCACCAGGAATACGGCCAGGCCGTAAGCGAAGGACATGATGATGAACATCGGCGCCATCATCGCGGAGTTGTAGCCGGCGCGCGCCACCAGGAAGCCGAAGATGGAGCCCGTGGCCGTGGTCAACGCCAGCCGCCAGAGAAAGGCCACCAGGCCGACCGCACGCGAGTAGCCCTGCAACTTGCGATCCATCAGCGTCAGCAGATACAGACCCACGATGGCGAAGAAGCCGTTGTAGAAGATCATGTTCCACGCGAAGATGGACTTGAAGTTGTAATAGGTCATCGCCACGATCAGCCGATCCGGCCGCCCGAGGTCGAGCACCAGCACGGCCAAACCACCGGCCAGCATGGCCAGCGCAAGCATGCCCGATAGCGGCGCACGCGCCTTGTAGACCTTCTTGCCGAACACCGAGCCGATGGACGCGACGTTCAATACACCGGACGCGGCGACGATCAGGAACACCGCGAACACGTGCGGCAGCCCCCAGACGATCTGGTTGTCCATGCCGGTGAGCACATGGCCGTGATGTTCCAGCGTGAAGAACGCGTACAGCATGCCGAGCACGACGAGCCCGCCGAGCCCGAGCAGCGCCCAGAACAAGCCGGGCTTGCAGCGTTGTTGGTCGAAGCAGCTTTCGATCGCCATGGTTCAGATTCCTTGGTAGCGCACGCCGGTGTTGAGGCCGAGGTCGGCGCGCACCTCGATGGACGGCTGGGCCTTGAGCGCACGGGCCAGATCGCTGTCCGGATCCTTGAGGTCGCCGAACAGCATGGCGCGGTGGCCATTGGCGTTGCAGGCCTCGACGCACGCCGGCTCCTGATCACGGTCGATGCGGTGCGCGCACAGGGTGCACGACTCGACGCAGCCCATGCCACGCGGCACGTCGGGCTTTTGGTTGGTCACCGGCTCATGCTGGAACGAACGCGCCTTGTACGGGCAGGCCATCATGCAGTAACGGCAGCCGATGCAGATGTGTTGGTCGACGCGCACGATGCCGTCGGCACGGCGCATGGATGCGCCAGTAGGACACACGTCGACACAGGGTGGATGCTCGCAATGCTGGCACAGCATGGGCAGACTGTGCACGCGGCCAGTGCGCAGATCCTTGATGTCCAACTTGCGGATGTACTGCACGTCCTGCGGCCCGGTCTTGCCCGACAGGCCGTTTTCCTCATTGCAGGCGGTGACGCAGTCGCTGCAGCCATCACCACACTTGCTGGTATCGATCAGCATGCCCCAGCGCACATCGGCCGAGGCCGGCTGTTCCGGCGGGCGACTGTGCGCGACACCATACAGCAGTGCGCCGGGCGCGACCGCGGCGCCGGTCACCAGCGCGCCGGTCTTGAGAAACTCACGGCGCTGCTGGTCGGTGTGGACGTCCTGTTTGACAGACCCGCTCATTGACTTGCTCCGTTCAGCGTGGCGGCGAGGATGGGCGAGGTCTCCCCGCGCGGTTTGGCACCGGTACGCGTCGGCGCCTTGTCCGCCGGACGCGTGGCATGGCAGTTCCAGCAATCCAGCTTGACGCCGGCATAGACGTGGCAGGCCATGCAGAAGTCCTCCTTGGTGGAGGCAACGCTGCCGGTGCGCGAACCGGCATGGCATTCGACGCAGCCCTTGAGGCTGTGCTTGGTGGTGCGTATGCCCTGACGCATCGTCTTGTCACGCTGGTGCTTCAGCATGTTCATGTGATGCCGGCGCATCGTCTCGGTGTCCTCCACGCACGCATCGCCCTTGCCTCGCTCGAGCTTGGGCAGATTCACACCCGCCGCCGCCTCCAACGACGGGAAGGCGAACATCGCCGTCACGCCGAGGAGGACGGCGAGGCGCAGCCAGTAGGGCAGTCTCGCCATGCCAGTCACCTTCTCCTTACTCGCCCATGCCCATGACGATGTAACCGGTCGGGCACACGTCGGCGCAGATGTGACAGCCGATGCACTTGGTGTAATCGGTGTCGACATAACGCCCGGTGGTCGGGTTGTCCTTCTTCTTGACCTTGAACACGGCGGTCTGCGGGCAGTACACCACGCAGTTATCGCATTCGAAACACAGGCCGCAGGACATGCAGCGCTTGGCTTCCGCCACCACTTCCTGCTCGCTCAACTGGCCCAGGCGGTCGTCGAAATTGCCGAGGGCGGTTTCCTTGTCCAGATGGACGATATGACGCTTGTTGCGTGGGGTGTTGACGAAATGGCCAAGGAACATCTCGGTTGACGGAATCACATAACGCTGCGAGCGATCCTCGAAATTGTGCAGCAGCGCCTTGTTGCTATCCGTGCCCCAGACCTGGCCGTGGACTTCCTTGTACTCGTGACCGGATTCGACCCACTTGCGCACCTGATCCCAGTGATGCACGTCGACCTTGGGACGCTTGTCCAGATCCTGCCCCTTCAGATAGGCATCGATGCCGTCGGCGGCGATGCGCGCATGGCCGATGGCGGTGGTCAGCAGATGCGGACGGATCACGTCGCCGCCGACGAACACGTTTTCCTTGTTGGGGAAGCGGTAGTTGCGGTCGGCACGGATCAGGCCATTGTTGTTGTTGAATGACTCAAGGCCAGTGAAATCGACCGCCTGGCCGATGGCGGAGACGATCAGGTCGGCCGGCAGGTCTCGCTCGGTTCCTTCGATGATCTTGGTCTCCTTGCCAACGATCTCGAACTCGGCCACACGCAGCGCAGTGGCGCGGCCATCCGCGCCGACAACAACGGCGACCGGCGTGACACCGCCGATGATCTCGATGCCCTCGGCCTGGGCATGCTCGATCTCGTTCTTGTTGGCGGCCATCTTGTCGATGGTGGCGCGCGACACCAGCACCACCTCGGCGCCCTGGCGCGCGGCGATGGAGCTGACATCGTGCGCGGTGTGGCCGGCCAGCACGTGCTCGGGCAGATCCTTGTCGGTGATGTTGGTGATCTTGCCCAGTCGGCGGGCGACCGTCGCAACGTCGATGGAAGTATCGCCTCCACCGATGACCACGACCTTATCGCCGACGTGTTGCAGACGACCTTCGTTGAAGGCGCGCAGGAAGGACATGGCGGTGACGCAGTTGGGCGCTTCCGCGCCGGGCACCGGCAGCGCGCGGCCGGACTGCGCGCCCAGTGCCATGAACACGGCATCGAACTCCTGTTCGATCTGTTCCATGCTGATGTCGGTGCCGATGCGGGTATTCAGGCGGGTTTCGACACCCAGGTCGAGGATGCGCTGGATCTCGCCGTCCAGCACGTTACGCGGCGTGCGGAAACCCGGAATGCCGTAGCGCATCATGCCGCCCAGTTCGGCGTGGTCGTCGAAGATGGTGCAGGCGTGGCCCTTCTTGGCCAACTGGTAGGCCGCTGCCAGCCCGGCGGGGCCGCCACCGATGATGGCCACCTTCTTGCCCGACGGCGCCGCGGTCGGCGCATCGAACTTCATATTGTTGTCCAGGCCCCAGTTGCCGATGAAATGCTCGACACTGTTGATACCAACGTGGTCTTCGACCTGGTTGCGGTTGCAGCCGGACTCGCACGGCGCCGGGCAGACACGTCCCATCACGGCAGGGAAGGGGTTGGCATCGGTGATGCGGCGGAAGGCATACTCCTGCCAGCTCATGCCCGCCGGCGGTTTTTCGATGCCGCGCACGATGTTGAGGTAACCGCGGATGTCCTCGCCCGCCGGGCACGACCCCTGGCAAGGCGGGGTGGAGAGCACGTACTCCGGACACTTGTGGGTCCAGCTCGCCTGGAAGATCATCTCCTGCGAGCGACGGTAGTTTTTCTCGGTCTCGCCTTCCTTGTAACGGCGCCAGGTCAGACCCTCGGTTTTCTTCACATCCTTGGAAGTGACAGCCATCTTCGCTCTCCTATCGTCAATTACTTGCGGCGCTCACGCGATGCCGCGCCTCTACGCTCGTTGGCACGGCGCACCGTGCCGCTTCATGTTTCGCTTCAATCCAGAACGATCGCAGTGCTGACCAGTTGATGCACACCGCCAACCTGGCCACGATCGAAGCCGTAATACGGCAATACCTTGGTGAACTGTGCCTTGCAGATGGCACAGATCAGCGCCAGAAAATTGACACCCTTGGCCTGCGCCACGGCGTGGTAGGCATTCATACGCGGCAGCGCACCCTTGACCCGGACTTCGATGAGGTCGTCGGTCAGCAGACCGCCACCGCCGCCGCAACAGAAGGTCGCCTCGCCGATGGTGTCCGCGTCCATGTCATGGAAGTTGTTCGCCACCGCCTTGATGATGTTGCGCGGTATCGTGAACTGCCCGCCAGGCTCGTTGCCCATGCGCGAGCCACGCGCGACGTTACACGAGTCGTGGAAGGTGATGATCCGATCATCATTGCGCGACTTGTCGAATTTCAATGCGCCCTTTTCGATCAGGTCCCAGGTGTATTCACAGATGTGCATGGGCTGCGGGTAACGCGCATCCAGCTGCTGCTGCAACTGCTTGGCGAACGGATCGTCGCCACCGTAACCGATGCCGGTCAAGGTATTCCAGAAGCTGTAGGCGACGCGCCAGGCGTGGCCGCATTCCCCGACGATAATGCGCTTGACGCCGAGTTCCAGCGCGGCATCGCGGATGCGCATGGCGACGTTGCGCATGGTTTCGTAGTTGCCGTTGAACAGGCCGAAGTTGCCCGCCTCCGACGCCTTGCTGGACAGCGTCCAGGAGACGCCGGCGGCGTGGAACACCTTGGCGTAACCGATCAACGATTCGACGTGCGGCTCGGAGAAGAAATCGGCCGAAGGCGTGACCAGGAGAATCTCCGCGCCTTCGACATCCAGCGGCAGCTTCACCGGCACGCCGGTATCGGCTTCGATGTCTTCCTCCAGACCAAGCAGCGTGTCTTCCAGCGCCGGGCCGGGTAGCCCGAGGTTGTTCCCGATCTTCTGAACCTTCACCAGAATTTCATTCGAGTACTTCTGCCCCATGCCGACATGGTTCAGGATCTCACGTCCGGCCATGGTGATTTCGGCCGTATCGATACCATAGGGGCAGAACACCGAGCAGCGGCGGCATTCGGAACACTGGTGGTAGTAGCTGTACCACTGGTTGAGCACGTCCTCGGTCAGATCTTCGGCACCGACCAGCCAGGGTGCGATCTTGCCTGGCAGCGTGAAGTAGCGCCGATACACCTTGCGCATCAGATCCTGGCGCGCCACCGGCATGTTGTTGGGGTCGGCGGTACCGAGAAAATAATGACACTTGTCGGTGCAGGCACCGCAGTGCACGCAGGCGTCCATGAACACGCGCAGCGAGCGATATTTGCCGAGCAGATCACCCATCTTGTCGATGGCGCGCTGCTTCCAGTCCTCGGCCAATTCCCAGGGATACCCCAGGTATTCCTGCGGCCCCTGCGGCGCGATGAACGACTTGGCATGCGCCATCGCACCTTCCCTCACTTTGGGGATGTCGGTTTTTTCCGTCAGCGTAGGAATGTCAAACTCGGCGGCTGCCACTTCGGCTCCTCGACTGTATCAAGCGTTGACTGCGTCGTACCCGCGCGGCGCGTTCACGCCCGGTCACGTTCCATCGCCGCGGCCCAGGGCGCGATGTGGCGGGTTTCGCGTGGGTTGTCTTTCTGGTTGCGGGTCGGGCTGAAGAACACACCCGGCGCGTGCAGCAGTTTGCTGACCGGGAAGATGATCATCAGCAGCGCCACCAAGGCCAGATGAATCAGCAAAATGGGGTCGCCGGGCACGGGGTGCCAATCGAAGGTCATCAACCCCAGGGTGAACGCCTTCAGGGCGACGATGTCGGTATGCGCGACGAAGGTGATCATCATGCCGGACACGCCGATCGCCAGCAGCAGCGCCAGCATCAGGTGATCGGACGGCGTGGAGATATAACGCACGCGATCGACCAGGAAGCGCCGCGCCCACAATCCGGCCAAGCCCACCACCATGCCGAAGCTGGCGTACTTGCCGAACGGTTGCACGAATTCGACCCAGAACCACACCGGTTCCTGGAAGTAACGGAAATGGCGCAGGATCACCAGTGCCAGGCTGACGTGAAACAACCAGCCGAACAACCATATCCATTTGTTGGACTTGAACAACGACTCGAACAGCACCACTTCGCGCGTCATGCGCAGTGCCACGCCGGAGGTCGTCGTCGGCGCCGGCGTGGTCGGGATCACCAGCGGTGCCGGCGTGTGCGCATATTCATAGATGCGGTAGGCGACACCGCCGATCAGGATGATCGCGGCCAGATAAAACAGGCCCGTGTAAACAAGGGTCAGAGCAGTCATCCGTTCCTCTTGGGACAGCCAGTCGAGAGTCGGGAATGGAGCGATGGCGGCCAAACAGAACCCGCTGGGGCGTCACCGCGCTGTACGCTCCACTCTCGACTCCCGGCTACGTTGAATCAGCCGGGAGCCGGTCCGGCGTACCGGACCGCAGAGATAGGGATCAGATGCAGCCGGTCGGCTTGGGCAGGCCGGCGATCTTGCACGCCTGCTTGGCGGGACCATAGGGGAACAACTCGTACAGGTACTTGTTGTTGCCCTTGTCGGCGCCCAGCTTCTTGGCGATGGCCTTGGTCAGCACGCGAACCGCCGGAGCGATCTGGTACTCGTCATAGTACTCACGCAGGAAGTTGACGACTTCCCAGTGCGCGTCGGTCATGTCGACCTTTTCTTCCTTGGCCAGGTAGTCGGCGACTTCCTGGTTCCAGTCGGCCAGGTTGGTCAGATAACCCTCTTCGTCGACTTCGATGGACTTGCCGGCAACTTCAACCATAGGCATAGCGAACTCCTTCAACAAAAAATTACAACCAGGATTGGCAGGCGTTGTGCTCGGTGACGAGATCAACGAATCCACCGTAATCCACGATCTTCACTCCGTCCAGAACGCGCCCGGCGACGCCGCGCGCCTCGAGGTCGGGACCCAGGGCATAAATCTGCAGATCGGCCATGGCCGACTGGATTTTCGCCGCCGCCGCACTACCCTTGGTCGCCGCATACACGGCATCCTCGATCAGCAGAATGGCGGAACCCTTCGTGGCCAGTCGCAACGCGCTGTCGAGCGTGGTACGTTCGGTGGCCGATTTGTTTACGATGTGCAGCATGTCGTTCTCCATCAGCAACTGATGACCACGTCCTGGTCGGCCATCAGGGCCGCCATGCCGGCACTATCCAGCACCGTGACGTCGACGATCAGGTCGTCCTCGGACAGGCCGCGCGCCTCCATGGAATCCTTGTCCACGTAAAGCTTCTCGATGTCGTAGCCTTCCAGGGCGCGATATGTCTTGGAGAAATCCTTGACCTCGATACCCTTGGTATTGACGCCCTTGATCAACTGGTAGACGCCGTCATCGACGAACACCAGACTCACGTCCTGATCGAAGGCGGCCGAGATCAACACCACTTCCAGCGCCTCCAGCGCATAGATGGTGCCGTGCGGCGCCTTGCGGTTGACGAACATGAACTTCTTGACGACGCCCTCGCCGCCTTCCATGTCATCCATCATGATGTCGCTCATCTTGCCTTCCTCAATCGCCGAAGGTGACCAGGCGATCACACTGGATGCCGGCTTCCACCAACTGGCCGAGACCGGAGATACGGAAGCCCGGCGCCAGAATCTCGTCCTTGATGCCGCGGCGCAGGCCGGCAGCGACGCAAACCACGAGGTCTACGCCATGCTCCTCGGCCAGCTTGGACCAGCGGTTGACCACGTTGCGGTCGTCCTGCGGCGGCTCGGTCAGTTTGTTCGCGTTGTGCACGCCGTCGTGATAGAAGAACACGCGCGGAACCTTGTGACCCTTCTCGATGGCCGTGCGCGCGAACAGGTAGGCGCTGTCGCTGGCCTGGTGGTTGTACGGCCCTTCGTTCACCAATATACCGATCTTCATTTAAATATCCCTATCTCCGATTATCCAAATCACCCACGAACCCGGGGTTACCCCGGGCGGGCGTTCAGAAGCGGATGTGCGCCGAAGCGTTCAGGCTGTTGCGGCCACCGCGCCAGTTGTCGATGTGATACTTGGTGACCGGCAAACCGGTCTTCTCGAAGAACGCCGGCCAACCGATGCGGTCGATCCAGTCGTTCATGCGCTCCCACGGACGGCCATCGGCCTTGTAGGTATCCAGGATCTTCTTGACTACGGCGCTGACTTCCGGCCAACGCGGGGCGTTGTTGGGCAGACCGGCGGCGACCAGCTTGTGGAAGGTGGGACGCGAACGCGCGTTGGAGTTCTTGCCCCCCACCCAGATGGCGATCTTGGAGTGTTCCGGGTCGTTGATCTGCATGGGCGGACACGGCGGGAAGCAGGCGCCGCAGCAGATA
>CAYTRH010000005.1:40355-40580 GCA_964440155.1 uncultured Thiobacillus sp.
CCACTTCCAGCGACGGCTTGCCGTTGACCAGCGCGGGGCGGATGGCGGCCACCGGGCAGCGGGCGACGACGGACGGACGTTCGCAGACGTTGGCGACCAGGTCGTGATTGATCTTGGGCGGCTTGGTGTGCTGCACGATGATGGCGATGTCGGCCTGACCGCCGCAGTTGATCTCGCAGCAGGAGGTGGACAGCTTGACGCGGTTGGGCATCGCGCACTTGACGG
>CAYTRH010000005.1:40590-41806 GCA_964440155.1 uncultured Thiobacillus sp.
ATCAGCGCCTTGACCACGCCGGACGCACCGGTGTCGGGAATGTCGCAGTGCAGCCAGCCCTGGGTATGCGCGACCATGGACACGGAGTTGGCGGTGCCGCCGACCGGGAAGCCGTTGTCGGTGAGCGCCTTGATCAGCGGCTCCACCTTGGCCTGGTCGGTGACCATGTATTCGATGTTGGAACGCGCGGTGAAACGGACGTAACCATCGGCATACTGGTCGGCGATGTCCGCCAGCTTGCGGATGGTGTAGTGGTCCATCTGGCGCTGGGTACCGGCCTTGACGGTCCAGATCTCGTCGCCGCTCTCGGCGCGGTGATACAGCACGCCCGGCTTGGGATGCGAGTGGTACACCCACTTGCCGTAATTGTTCTTCATTACCGGGTGCATGTAGGGCATCGGATCGGGCGCGCCGGATTCGATGGTTTCGTGAGTCCTTTCAGCCATACTTCTCTCCAACTAATGAATCGGAATTTGTCACGCCGCCGCCACCGCCCCCATGGACGGCGCGGCGGCCCCGGGCACGCTCAGGCAGCGGCCTGCCAGCGCTCGAACCACTTCTCGGCTTCCTCGTCCCAGCCGTCGGTACGCACGTACGGGTTGGTACGGGGGTGCACGATCATGTTGGGATCGACGTCGATATCCAGACCTTCGAGGAAGTTGACCAGACCGATACGCTCGATCATTTCACCGGTACGCTCGTGCTCCAGCGCGTTTTCGGCGAAGAAATCGAGGATGTTGCGCGCCAGATCGTTGAGCTTCTCGAAGTCCTCGTCGGACTCCAGCTTCATGAACGGGATGATCACGGTGCCCATGGTGGCACCGATCTTCAAAACGCCCTTGCCGCCGACCAGGATGGTGACACCCTTGTCCTTGCCGGGCAGCAACGCGCCGGGCATCACGTTCAGGCAATGCATGCAGCGCACGCAGTTGTGGTTGTCGATCTCCAGGCAGTGCTCGTCGGACAGCGCGACCTTGGTGATGCCCTCACCAGCCGGGGCGCCGTCGTTCTTCTTCAACTGGATGGCCTTGGTCGGGCAGTGGTTGACAACCATGTTGATGGTGTCTTCGATGCCGTGCGCGGCGTACCACTCGCGCGCCAGCTTCTCGTCGGCGCGGATGCTGTCACGCCAGGTACCGATGGTGGCCATGTCGGAACGCTGAATGGCCTTGACACAGTCGTTCGGGCAGCCGGAGAACTTGAACTTGAACTTGTA
>CAYTRH010000005.1:41822-50999 GCA_964440155.1 uncultured Thiobacillus sp.
GTGCATGTCGTCCAGGTTGTTGTTGATCACGGTACGCAGCGCGCGCGCCTCGTCGAAGCAGGACATCTCGCAGCGCGCGGCACCGACGCAGGACATGGAGGTGCGCAGCGCAGGACCGGCACCGCCGAGGTCGAAGCCCATCTCGTTGAGCTTGTCGAAGGACCGCTGCACGTCCTCGGTCTTGATGCCCTGGAACATGATGTCGCCGGACTGGCCGTGGAACGCGATCAGGCCGGAGCCGCCGGTCTCCAGCCAGGCGTCGCACATCTGGCGCAGCAGGTCGGAGGTGTAGTGCATGCCGGCCGGCGGCTGGATGCGCAGGGTATGGAATTCGGCGGCCTCGGGGAACATGGGCTTGCCATTGGCATCCTTGAGTTCGGTGAAGCGGGGAATGACACCACCACCGTAGCCGACCACACCCACGGTGCCGCCTTTCCAGTAACCGAACTTGGTGCGGTAGGAGGTTTCCAGCTGACCCATCAGGTCGACCATCATGTCGTTGTCGTTGGCCAGGCGCTTCAGTCCGGTGACGAACGACGGCCAGGGGCCCTTCTCCAGCTCATCCAAATTGGGGGTGTCGATCATTTGCTTAGCCATCTGTCTTTCTCCTTGAAGTCTGAACCACAGGGTGTCGTCATCGATCACACAGCACCTTCCCGCCGGGGGTCCGCCCGCACGGTACGAGTCCGCACATATTAGGGAGCGCTAATCCGGCCTTCCATCATTCCGATGGGGTAAACGCATCATTCGCTCGGGTAGTCCATGACCTACCCGATCGGGTAGGTGGGCTTTAACCCCCACGGGCATGCCTATACCTGAGTGGAAATGTCAGATAATCGGCATATCGATACATAGCGAAACATTATGGACCAGATCACCTCGCTTGCGAAGTTCCGCAACCCCTACGGCAACCAGGAGATCGAACTGCAGGACGTGCGCTATGCGGCCGGCGGCACCCCGATGTTGAGGCTGCGCATCCGTGAACGCGGGGCGCGGTTCACCATCTTCGATGTCGACCCGGTGACTGCGCGTTACTGGGCCGAGCAGATGCTGCACTGGTCCACGCCGCTGACCGACGCCGCCGGAACACCCCAACCCGCGTCCGAAACGGAGTGAGCCATGCGCATGTACAACCCCGAGTGGGAGGCGATCAAGCGGTTCGAGTACACACCGCGTTTCAAGGACGTGCAGTTCGAACTCGCCGGCCTGGAGATTCCCGCCGACCACGGCGCCGCGCTGTATGAGGAGATCGCCCGGCTGTTGCCGTGGCTGCGCGATACGCCGGAGGCAGGCATCCACCCGGTACACGGGGCGCCCAGCGGACGTAATGCCAACCTGGTCATCAACCGTCGCGTCCGCCTGGTGCTGCGCTTGCCCGTTGCACGTGTGCAGGAGGCCGGCGAACTGGTCGGCAAGGCGATCGATCCGGGTGCCGGCCCCATCACCATCGGCGCCTTGAAAGAAAAGGCGCTGACGCCATATGGCACGCTGTATTCGCACTTCGTCGCCTACGGCACCGAGGACGAGGCGGAATTCCTCGAACGCGCCCATGCCGAGCTGGAACGCATGGGGGTCGCGGCGGGCATGATTCCCGGCAAGCGACGGCAAATGCATACCCCCAACGGGGTTATTGGCGGATACAGCCTGATGTTGCACGATGTCGGCCTGATGCAGTCCCTGAGCCTGCAGGAAACCGGCATCGGACTGCATCGCGGCTATGGGTGCGGGATTTTGATTCCGCACAAATCGATCAAGGAAGTGCCCATCGGCTGACCCGGCGGGCAGGTTGACAACACGTGAAACAGGAGAAAACCGTGGGATACGTTTTGAACGGCGAAGAACTCGAAGTGGACGACGAGGGCTTTCTGACCGAGGCCAATTTCAGTGACGAAATCGTGCCGGTCATCGCCGCAGCCGAAGGCATCACGCTCACCGACGAGCACTGGCAGGTTATCAACTTCATGCGCGACAAGTACCGCGAGGACGGCCACACTCCCAATTTCCGCAACATGGTGGCCGAAATGGATGAACTGCACCCGGGCGTCGACTGGAAGAAGAAGCTGTACGAGCTGTTCCCCAAGCAACCCAACCGCCAGTCCGCCAAGGTGGCCGGCCTGACCAAGCCGTTCGGTAAGGGCGGGTACTGACGCCGACCCGAGCACGGGTGGCCGGTAGCCACCCGTTGCGCGCCCGGCCGGCGCCGACGGCTACCTGTCTCCCGTACCAAGCATGTTCACCAACACCCTCGTTACCACCGAAGATCTGGCACGTCATCTGGACGACCCGAACTGGATCGTGTTCGACTGCCGTTTCACCCTGACCGATCCCGAGGGCGGGCGGCAGGCCTATCTAAAGCATCACGTTCCCGGCGCCCATTACGTGCATCTGGATGAGGATCTGTCCGCGCCGGTGAGTGCCTCCAGCGGCCGTCATCCGCTGCCCGATGCGCAGACCTTCGCCGACAAGCTGTGCCGCTGGGGTGTCGGCGTCAACAAGCAGGTGGTGGTGTACGACGACAGCTACGGCGCCATGGCGGTGCGCATGTGGTGGATGTTGCGCTGGCTGGGCCACCCCGGCGTGGCGCTGCTCGACGGTGGTTATCCCAAGTGGATGCGCGAGATGCGCCCGGTCACCGCCGATCTGCCGCAGACGCGCAAGGGCAACTGCGCCTGCCTGCCCGAACCGAGCCAGATCGTCGATGCCGACGACGTGCTGCGCGCCAGCACCAATACCGATTTCCTGATCATCGACGCGCGGCCGGAACGGCGCTTCACCGGCGAGTACGAGCCGCTCGACCCGGTGGCCGGCCACATCCCCGGTTCGATCAACTGGTCGTTCGAGGAGAATCTGGACATCGACGGCACCTTCCTGCCGCCGGAAGCGCTGCGCGAGAACTTTCAGGCGCTGCTCAAGGGCCGGCCCCCCTGGCGCGTCATCCATACCTGCGGATCCGGCGTCACCGCCTGCCACAACCTGCTGGCCATGGAAATCGCCGGCCTGCCCGGTTCGCGCCTGTATCCGGGCTCCTGGAGCGAGTGGATCCGCGACCCGGCGCGCCCCGTGGCCACGGGCGAATGATCGAGGAGTCCGAGCATGGCACTGCGCGTCAAGACCGTCTGGTTCAAGAAAGAAGGCGAGCGTCCCGCCGACGAAGTCGCCACCGTACTGGCGTCAACGATCTGGCGTCTGGCCGACAAGGCGGTCGACAATCTGTCCAAGGCCGATTTCGACATCGTCACGCCGCAGCGCGGTTTTCGGATCATCGCCGAGTTGACCAGCTTCCTGGTGCACTACGTCGACCGCCTGGCCTACAGCCGTCTGCCCGAGGACCGACGCCACGCGCTGGTCAGCGCGGTCGGTCTGCGACTGGCCGAGATCATGGAGCAGAACGTGCTCGATTTCACCGGCGGCCGACGCGACCCGGATTACGACTACCGGCAGGGTTACATCGACCGGCTCAATCAGCGCATGGCCGACTACGCCGAGTTCGAGTTTCCGCAGGACAAGGCCAGCTTCCAGGCGTTGCGCTTCCTCAGCCTGATGATCCGCGAGGACATGCTCGAATCCGATCAGACCTGGATCCAGGATCAATTGATGGACATCGAACTGCCGGAGATGATGGGCATGGTCAAGAAGAACATGGATGGCTTCTACCCGCTCAAGGGCAACGACGCCTGAGCCACCCGGCCATTCCAGCTTGCCGCTGCCCGTCATGATCCCGCCCGACTCCCCTTTCCATCCGGACAACGAAACCGGCTACCAGGCATGGCGCGCGGCCAAGCTGGCGGGTTATCCGCATCGCGGCGACGAACTGATCGTCGAGGTCGCCGATCCGCACCGGTTGTCGGCCAGCGAATACGACGCGCTGTGGCGGCGCATCGCCAAGACCAACATGGCAATCTATGCCACCCGGCTGGGCGAGCGCGAGGACAAGCCGGCGGTGAGCGCGCTGGCGCGCCAGTTCGGCCTGCAACGGCTGGATGCCAACTGGCTGGCCGACGAGGACGGCATCTCCAGCCTGACGCCGCGCGACGACGACGTCAGTGACCCCAACAGCCGCCCGCCCGGGCAGGATCCGGGCAGGCGCGGCGACTACATCCCCTACACCCACCACCGCATCCGCTGGCACACCGACGGCTACTATAACCCGCCCGAACGCCGCATCCTGGCCATGACCCTGCATTGTGTACGCCAGGCCGACGCGGGCGGCGAGAACGATCTCCTGGATCACGAGCTGGCCTACATCGCGCTGCGCGATGCCGATCCCGCGCACATCCGCGCGCTGATGGCCGCGGATGCCATGACCATCCCGGCACGCGTCGACGAGCAAGGCACCGCGCGCGACGACGAGACCGGACCGGCGCTGCTGATGGCGCAGGGTCGCCTGCACCTGCGCTACACCGCACGCACCAAAAGCATTGCCTGGAAGCAGGATGCCGCCACGCAGGCGGCGCTGGCCGCGCTAGAAGCCATTCTGGCCGATCCGGGGCAAGGCGTATTCACGTTGCGCCTGGAACCCGGCATGGGCCTGATCTGCAACAACGTGCTGCACACGCGCGCCGGCTTCCAGGACCGGCCCGAGCATCGCCGGCTGCTGTACCGCGCCCGCTATCACGACGCGCTGCGCGATCTGCGCGCGGCCTGAATCTACCGCGTCGCTGACGCCCACGCGAGCAAGCAACGAACGCCGTGGACGAGTGTTCAGCCCTTGCGCCCGACGTCGATGCCCGGCGTCAGCCGGTTCTCCACCGCGAACACGGCCGCTTCCACGCGCGATGACAGGTTCAGCTTGGCCAGGATGTGGCGCACGTGCAGCTTGACCGTGTCGTAACTGATGTCGAGCGCGCGCGCGATGGCCTTGTTGCTCTCGCCCCTGGCCAGGTGACTGAGAATCTCGCGCTCGCGCTGGGTCAGCGACTCCAGCAGTGAGGTGCTGCTGGTGTTCTTGCTGTCCAGCAGGCGCACCAGCTTGGCGGTCATGGCCGGCGCCACCACGGACTCGCCACGTGCCGCGCGCTGAATGGCGTCGACCAGTTCGTCCGGCTCCATGCTTTTCAGCAGATAGCCGTTGGCGCCGGAGCGCAACGCCCGCGCCATGTCCTCTTCCGCCTCGCTGACGGTCAACAGCAGCACCGGCAGCGTGAAGCCGTCACGGCGCAGATCCTGCATCACCAGGATGCCGTCGGTGCCGGCGATGTTGAGGTCCAGCAGCAGCACATCCGGCGCATGTTGGCGCAACAGCGCGGCCACTTCACCCGGATCGCCGGTGATGGCATCGACATGCACCAGATCCTCGCGCTCCAGCAGCTCCGCCAACCCCTTGCGGAACAGGGTGTGGTCATCCACCAGCACCACGTGCAGCGCGCTCATCGCGTATCCTCGACGCCCTGGCGCGCGGGGAAGCTCAGGCGCACGATGGTGCCGCCGGCCGGCCGGCTCTCGATGGTCAGCGTGCCGCCCAGCTTGGCGGCGCGCTCGCGCATGATGGTCAGGCCGAAGCTCTTGCCGACGTTGCTCATGGCGCCACCGGGAAGGCCGACGCCGTCGTCGGCGACGTTGACCACGTACTGGTTGTCGTGCAGATCCAGGGTCACCACCACGTGGCGCGCGCGCGCGTGCTTGCAGATGTTGTACAGCGACTCCTGGATGATGTGGAACACCTGGATTTCCTCTTCCGGTGTCAGCACCACGTCCTGCGCCACGTTGAGGAAATCGACGTCGGCATTGGCCTTCTTGGTGAAGCTCTCGGCCATCTCCTGCAAGGCCGGCACCAGACCGCGCGGGTCGATGCGATCGCGAAACTGCGTGATCAGGTTGCGCAGTTCGGAATAGGCCACGTCCACCGCCTCCTCCACTTCGCCCAGGTAGCGGTTGGCGCGTTCCTGGTCGCCCAGAGCCAGCGATTCGTTCAGCACGGTCAGCCGCATCTTGGCGTAAGCCAGGGTCTGCGCCAGCGAATCATGGATCTGATTGGCCAGCATGGTGCGCTCGTTCATCAGCGAGATGCGCATGTTTTCGCGCGTCAGGCGCGCGTTCTCCAGCGCCATGCCCAGATGTTCACTGATCGAGTTGAACAGGTAGCGTATGTCCTCGGGCAACGGCTCCGGGTTGTCCATGAACATGTTGTACACACCCAGCACCTTGCCCTTGTGACGCAGCGGCACGGCGTAGACGGTGCGGCATTGCTGGGCGAAATAGATGTGGCGCACCTGCTTCTGGCACACCTCCATGACGCTGTCGCTGTGCGCCGCGTGGGTCAACGTAGCCTTGCCGCAGATACCGCATTCCAGGGGCACGTAACGTTCCTTCTCCACCAACGCCGG
Source organism: uncultured Thiobacillus sp. (assembly GCA_964440155.1). GTDB lineage: Bacteria > Pseudomonadota > Gammaproteobacteria > Burkholderiales > Thiobacillaceae > PFJX01. Next base: position 48,146 of record CAYTRH010000005.1, read on the forward strand.
CGACAGGCCGATCGAGCCGATCATGCGCAGATGCGCGCCATCGGCGGTGAGCACACGCACCGCGCCGGCCTTGGCACGTGAGATGCGCACCATGATCTCGAGGAAGCGCATCAACATCTGCTCCGTGTTGGCATCTGAGCTCATGCTGCTGGCGATCTCGGCCAGCACCTCGATGACCGGCAGGCGGTCGCCGCGCGCATCGGCGGCGCGGGTGATGGCATCCAGGGGAATGTGTTGCGCGTGCAAGGCGGGCACCTATGGCTGCGTTGACACGATGTTAATCAAGTCGACCCCGTTGCGGCAAAGGCGAACCCCCGGCGGTCGCGACCCACGGCAGCGACAGGCGCCGGCGCGCCGGACATGGACGCGGGGGAGGTAATGCATGAAGATGTGGAGCGTTCCCCCACGGAATATCACTGGACGTGACCTCGCCCCTTACTCCCGGGCACGCCTTGCCGGAACCCATGCAGGAACCGTCGGAGCAGCGCCGGGCGCGTCGCCGGCTGTTGGCGCTGCTGTTCGCGGGCGTGCTGGGCGTGCTGGCACTGGCCCTGGGCGCCGGCCACTGGTTGCGCATGCAAACCATCCACGACGAGTTCACCCGCTTCAGCGCCCACATCGAACGCAGCCACGCTCAGGATGTCCAGCTCAGCCTGGCGCTGTATCAGGCGCGTGCACGCAACCTGCTGCACCGCCCCGGCGTGCTGGCGGCAGTGCGCGCCGGTGAACGCGAGCGCCTGCACCGGCTGCTCGCGGCGGAGTACACGCAGATGCGCGAGGAGAATCCCTATGTCGACGTGCTGCACTTCCACGGTCCGGACAACGTCACGTTGCTGCGCATGCATCGCCCCGAAGCGTATGGCGATGATCTCAGCGCGGTGCGGCCGATGATCGTCGCGGCCAACCGGCTGAGACAACCGCTGGCGGGCTTCGAGATCGGCAAGAATGGCATCAGTTACCGGGTCACCGTGCCCATCGTCGATGGTGACACGTTTCTCGGCACGCTGGAGATCGGCATCGATATCGCCCATTTCTCGCGCCGGACCGCACGCATCTTCGACGTCGAAACCGGCGTGATCCTCAAGCGTGCGGCCATGGCGGCCTACCTCGACGAACACGGCGAGACGGGATTGCGCCGACTGGGCGAGTATGTGGCGATGCGCGATGTTTCCGGCATGCTGGCCGAAGCCTTTCTCACACCGGTGGCGGCGAACGCGCCTTACAGCCTGGTCCAGGTCAACGGCGAAGGTCATGTGCTGTATCGTGCCCTCGGCATACGCGACTACCAGGGCCAGGATGTCGGCCTGCTGCTGGTGCTGGACAACATCGGCACTCGGCTGCGGCGTATCGACCAGTACTCCTGGTGGGTGGCGGTGGGCATGCTCAGTCTGCTCGCGCTGCTGGCCTGGGCGTTCGCGCGCGCGTTCACCCGTCTGGGCGCCGCCGCGGCGCTGGACCGCGCGCGCCTGGATCTGGCCATGCGCGGCGCGGAGGAAGGGTTCTGGGACGTCGACCTGTTGCGCCGCGAAATCTACTGTTCACCGCGCAGGCGCGCGATGCTCGGCTACGCGGCGGACGAGGGGCCGCATAGCATCGACGAATGGGACGCGCTGATGACGCCGGAGGATCTGGCGCGTTCGCGCGAGGCCTTGACCCGCCACCTCGCCGGCGAAACCTCGCAGTACCAGATCGAATACCGCGCGCGTCACCGCGCCGGCCACTGGGTCTGGCTGGCCAGCCGCGGCCAGGTGGTGCGCGACGCCTCCGGCCGCGCCGTGCGTATGCTCGGTCTGATCAGCGAGATCAGCGAACGCAAGCGCATGGAGGAACAGATCCGCCACATGGCGCAACACGACGCATTGACCGGGCTGGCCAACCGCGCCTTGTTCTTCGACCTGCTGCGTCAGACCTTCGCCAACGCCAAACGCGACCAGAGCCGTTTCGCGTTGCTGGGCGTCGATCTCGACGACTTCAAGCCGGTCAACGATCGCCACGGCCATCTCATCGGTGACCGGGTACTGAGCGAAGTCGCCCGCCGCCTGCGCGACGCGGTGCGCGAATCCGACATCGTCGCGCGGGTCGGTGGCGACGAATTCATGCTGCTGCTGCGCGGCGTCGAGGACGAGGCCGACGCTGTCGCGGTGGCGGAGAAGGTGCGTCTGGCCCTGCGCGAGCCATGTCAGGTCGACACGATCAGCGCGCGCGTCACCGCCAGTATCGGCGTGGCGTTGTTTCCCGAGCATGGCGCCGATGAGACGACGCTGCTCAACCACGCCGACATGGCCATGTACTGGGCCAAGCAGCATGGTCGGGACCGGGTCTGCGTCTATCGTTCGGATTACCGCTTGGACGCCGGCACGGGCCCCGCGTCGCACCCCTGATCGCGCGGCCTCGCCGACGCCAACGGGCGTGGTCGGATGACCGCGTCGACCGCGCCTGCTCGCCATGACCGGGGAATGCGGCCGGACCTCGGCCGGGCGTGGTTATAATCCTGCGCCACACCTGCTCAATCCGATGATTCCTTTCGGGTGCCCGACGCACCCCGGTCCATTGCCCGATGCCCACGGAATCCCCAGCCTTCAAGATCAGGAACGCGAGCTTTCCGTTGTTCGTGCTGCACATGCAGACGGCGGAGGTGGAGACGTTCAAACAGCAGATACGTGCCCATGTGGCGCAGGCGCCGGAGTTCTTCGCCGGCGCGCCGGTGGCACTGGCGCTGGATGGCGACGCGTTGCCGGATTTCGCCGGGCTGGCCGTATTCATGCGCGAGATCGGCCTGCCGCTGGTGGGACTGGTCGGCGGTTCGCCCGCGCAGCGGGATGCGGCACGCGCCGCCGGCCTCGGCCTGTTGCCC